>JBFLYA010000070.1 GCA_040757115.1 bacterium
AGGAGGTTGGTTAAAATGTTAAAACAAAATAAGAGTTGTAAGTATAAGAGAGAGAGAGATTACGAAAGAAAAGAAGTTTTAAGTGGAGGTTTTTTATGTTTTTTAAGCAGGCTGATAGTATTAATTGCCTGCTTTATTTTTGCCTTGTCAGATAAGGCTTATAGCGATACTTATGAATCTTCACAAAATAGTCCTATCTCGGCGATAGCTCCTTTATCCTTTGGTAGTGGTCCTCTACCACAGGCATCAGATTTTCAAACCCGGATACAGGGTAATGGAGCAAATTTATATACCGGGGATATGAATTTACCTATTCCTTTATTTACAGTGCCAGGCAGAGGTGGTCTAAATTACCCGATTAACCTTTCTTATCAAGCCGGGATTAAAGTTGACCAGGGGGCATCCTGGGTTGGGTTGGGCTGGGATTTAATACCAGAAGCGATTACTCGAAATGTAATCGGTTACCCCGATGACTACTTAAAAAGTGAAGCTGAACTTAAAATCTCTGAAAAAAAATTTATAAAAAATATCGATGGATTTCTATACACAACTGATACAACCTCCTATGTTATCGAGAATGATCCTAATGTATATGTAGCTTATGATAATAATTTCTATGGAACTCCTCGTGGTACACAATTAAAAAGTTATTCCTTCTCTCTTCAGGAACCTGCAAGTATCAAGATTAATGCTACATGTAGACATCAATATCCCACAAATTATTATTGGTATGAACTTACTATCATATTTGATGGAGAAAAAGTATTATATTATGATGCTTACCTGGGGCCAGAAACTCATTATTACTGGAAAGATTTCACCGTAAATGTTGACTATGTTGCTCCAGGAAGTCATACTGTTGAATGGTGGATGTATGCTCGTAAAGAAGGTGACAGTAATGGTGCTGAGATGAAAGATGCCAAGATAGAAGCTGTTAAACATGTTTGTGATACAGCTACTCCAGATGTTTTTTCTCTATCAGGAAAAAGATTAATTATGACTGGCAATCCGAATAATCGTAAATTTCATCTACAAAAGACTCAAGGTAGAACCTCATCTGAGTTACAAATAGATGATGCCATTAAAATTGAGTATGGGACTGATTCTGCTACTGGTGTTATTAATTTCTTTATAGTTACTGCCGTAGATGGAACTAAATACATCTATAATTATCCAGTGTATATAAAAAATCAAAACTCAAATTCTATCACAAAAGAGGGGAAGAATACACAGTTAGGTACTACCATATATTACAAAAGCAAAATTACTACTACAACTTTTAATAAGCCTTATCCTTATGCCTGGTTATTAACCGCTATCCTTTCTCCAGATTACATAGATGTGAATAATAACCATCTCCCTGATTTAGAAGATAGTGGTAATTGGATAAGGTTTAATTATGTCAAAGATGCCACTGATTATCGTTTTAAATACCCTTATAGTGGAGATTATACCGATGCACCGTTTGGTGGTAATATGGCTATTGAAAGTTTGCGGGAATTATTTCATCTTGAATCCATTGAGACACCTACACATATCGCCTATTTTGATGTGGCTACTGATAGACAGGATGTTAGAGAATATAATGGTGCCAGACATCCGGTAAGATTAAAAGAGGTGAGATTATATCATCGAAATACCTTTGATCTAAATAACCCGGATGCAGTTATCCAGAGTACCTATTTTGATTATGATTATTCCTTATGTCAAGGGACACCAGATTCCGCAAGTGGTAAACTAACATTACAAAACATTACTCAATATGGTCAAGGTGGTAAGGCAAAGGGTGAGGCTTTACCACCAACAGCCTTTACCTATCACCCAGATAACCCAAATTGGGATAAATACAAATGGGACTGCTGGGGATATTATTACGAGAATGGCTCTGAAGGGAATCATAACCTTGAAGGTAAATCAGATGGATTAAAACCCTGGGCCTGGTCTGTGAGCAAAGTAATTTTGCCTACCGGAGGTTCTATTGAATGGGAATATGAATCAGATGATTATGGCATTGAAGGGGAAAGTAAAGTAAAATATGGCGGTGGAGTTAGGATTAGAACAGTAACAACTGATGATGGCTTAGGGAATAAATTCTCTACAAGATATTTATATAAGACGAATGATGTCGATTGGAGTAATAGTAACAGTAGTGGATTTGCTTCGGTAGAGCCTCCGCCATTTTCTACTTCAACTCCTTCTCTTTATACCCTTGAGTCTCCTCAAGAACAATCTTATGTGGGCTATAAGAAAGTAACTGCTATTCCGGGATATGAGTCCCATACCCCTACTAAAACTTCTCATGGTTATATAGTTCGTGAATTTACCGGGTGGCAAGAAAAAACTGTGCTGTATGATGGTCCTAGTTGGAAAATAGAAAATGATTTTCAGTGGCGATGTATAAAAACACTTAATATTAAATTAGACCATAAAGCAAAACTCAAAATTAGCTGCTATGGAATACAAACTAATGGGGATTATGCCTATCAAGTCAAGATAATAGTAGACGGTAACGAGGTATATTCTCAATATGTTGGGGGAAGAACATATAATGATGTGGGGCGACGTTTTACAACAAAAGAAATAGAAGTTTCTCCAGGTGCTCATAAAATTGAATTCTGGGGAGAAGCGGATAAATATGTTGCCTATCTGAGTAATTTTAGTATATTTTGGGATTATTATCAGGATATAGAATATAAAAGGGGAATACTAAAAACTACTAAATTTTATGACTCTTTAAACAATCTTACTAAATCAGTAGAATATAGCTATAAATTTGATGAACAGGTAAAATGGTCAAACGACAAAGAAAATTTAACCAGTGGCTGGGCAAAACTGGATAAGGTAGAGACAACTATTGATGGCATCACTACCACCACAGAATACGAATATCATCCCGCTAACGGCTTAATTAGTAAGAAGATTGAAAGAGGTAATAATGAGGATAGAATCACTCAAATTACCTATGCTTTTGACCCATATCCTATTCCTAATGGTAGTTTTGAAAGTTGGGATGGAAAATCACCTATAGATTGGACAAGCAATGGATTTATTCCATCAGATGAAGCCCCTGAAGGTTTAAGAGATGCTTACGAAGGTGTCAGGAGTGCTTGTAGTGTTCTTTCATTTGGTAATATTATTCCTACTCTATTAATAGGCCTTATTTGTGAAATTCGAGATGATTCAAATAATTTGCTTACAACGGTCTATTATCGTGAGGATGACTTAACAGATAATTGGAGAGAGTTTACAATAAATTTAAACCAATTTAAAGGCAAAAGGGGTAGAATTATCTTTTATGGACTTAACAACAATACCCTTACTTCTGATCTTTTCGACTTAGACGGTAATCTTAAGTTTTGGGGCAAAAAGTTTCGTGGCAAAATAGAAAACAAAAACTATCTTGCTGTTTTTGTTGATTGCTGTGAAATTACAGGTTCTACTCAACCATATAGTAATAATATGAAGACTAAACATATGTTAAGTCAAATATATAAGAAAGCAATTTATGATAATAATGCCCTGGTAGATTTATCTATAACTTCCTGGAGTGATAATTTTGATAGTGGACAGATATATCCCAAAACAAGCTACAAATGGTTGGATAAGAATAAAGATGGTCAATTTCTTACTCAATATCAGGAGCTTGACGATAACCCTGAACTTATCTGTACCTCAAGATTCCTAAAATACGATGCTTACGGTAACTTACTCAAAGAAGTAGATACCAATAATGGCACTACTACATATTTCTATGGTGATAATTCCAAACCTTATAAAGAACCTGAAGCTGACGGTACATACAATGATATTAATGGCGGTGGTTACTTCGCACATGCCTATCTTACCGCAGTTCAAAATGCCTTAGGACATACTGCTACTACTTTCTACAACCACGATACGACTATTGGAACTGTCACAGATGCTAATGGTGTTTCTACCATTTATCTCTATGATAATTTTGGCAGATTGAAAAAGGAAGTAAAACCAGGTGATACTATTGAGTCGCCTACGGTAGAGTATGATTATTACTATGCCCTCACCAAAGGTTTGCTTGGCTATGTCAAGCATGAGAAGCCTACTCCTTATGAATCCTCTCCTCCCTTTCCACTTTCTCCTTCTCCTCCACAAGAGGAATCACAGAACGCTAATCTGAATATGATAACTATCTGGCAAAAACTCGAAGGGACTAAAACTATCCAGGTTAGAAAACATTATGATGGTTTAGGAAGATTACTTCGCACTGAAGCTGAAAATACTAATAATAGTTCTATTGAATCTTATTCCCAAAAATGGGAAAAGGACTGGAGTAGTTGTCAGCTAAGTAATATCACTACTGAAAATGAAAATTTAGTCTTAGCAAAGTTCACCGGAGGATATAATTATCTCTCGGTTTATGCGGAGACTCGACATGGAAGTAGCTATGAGTATAACCTTTCTCTATCAGATTCCAGTTATAAAATGGACAAATGGTGGAGGACAAATCTTCAACAACATCGCAGTTATGATAATGGAACAGCTATAGATTATGTTAATAATGTGCTTCGAATAAGGTTTCGTTGTGATGGTAGTAAGTGGACTCATAAGGCTTATTATGGTGCTACATATCATGTTGAAGGTAACAAGTATTACAATCAAGGCACTGTCATCTCTCAGCCTATATACTGTGGAGAGGTAGGCTCCTGGGGTAAGTTTGAGACAGAGGTAGAGGGGCATATTTTCTGGAGGCTTCCCCAAGGTATGTGTATAATGCCGCCTTTGGGAGGTTGGGGACCATCAATAACCTTTTATACCCAAAGTAGTGATAATGGGATAGATTGGGAAGACTGGCAACAGGTAGCCGATGGAGATGATGGAATTAAGTCTTCCGTTAAGCGATATATTCGTTGGAAGGCTTCTTTTCTTGAAAGTGAAGGGAAAACTGCTGTTTTAAAAAATGTTATTATAAACTGGAATATAAAAGTAGATAATGACATCATTAGCGATATTGAATACAATAAATTGGGTTTAAAAGAAAAAGTATTTAAACCCTATATCGAGAAAGAAGGGAGAGGAGGATATACCAACTACATCTATGAGTCAAACCCATTAGCCCGTATCTCTCAGGTGATTTATCCAGATAATAGCACGGTGACAACTTCATATAGTAACGACGGTCAGAATCGCATAGTTACTGTGAAGGATGAAAATAACCAGTGGACGCAAACTAAATTCGATAAATTAGGGAATATGATTGAGAAACAAACTGACTCTATTGATGGTATTACCTTCAATAACTCTACTACCTATGAATACGACATACTGGGCAATCTTCTTAAAGTATCTGACCCTAAAGGAAATACAACTGAATTTAGGTATGATACATTAGGCCAACTTATCAAAAAGAACCATCCTGATACGGGCATAACCGAATATCGTTACGATAATAATGGCAATCTGCAGTTTAAACGAGATGCATTGCATACCCAAGAAGGTTTATGGGTAGAATATCGTTATGACCTCCTCAATAGACTTACCCAAAAAGGTGTCCTTAACTACTCTGGAGATAATCCCTATGAGGCACAAAACTTTGAGTCAAAGGTAGATTACCTCTATGACGGTAAGCATTCTTATGCACCTCAAGGGGATAACTATCCCATCGGTAACCTTACCCGAATGATAGATGGGGTAGGGACAACGACCTATTACTATGATGTTAGAGCCAGATTGGTCAGACAGGAACAGTTCCTTAGTGGTGCTAACTATGTTACCAGATATTCATATGATTCTGGAGATAATATCATATCCATCACCGACCCGGCGGGTAAAGTAACTAATTACTCTTATAACCACCTCAATCAACTTACTTCACTCAATATTAACGACATCGGTTCTGTTACATATACCTATACCCCAGAATCTGCGGTAGATAATATTAACTTTGCTAATGGCATCACCACTAAATACTCATATTATCCGCGTGGTTGGATAAAGATAATTGATACCCAAAAAGCCAGTAACCTTATCTTTCAACGATTATTTACTTATGACCCATCTGGTAATCTCAAACAGGAATATTCAGACGCTACCGGGACGACAGCATTTGCCAATTATACCTATGATAACCTGAATAGACTTACGGCTATAGAGTATACACCCGTAGATTATAAAGATATAACCTATGGATATGATAAAGCAGGAAATCGACTTAGCTCACAGGTTCAATCTGAGCCAGTCCGTAACTATATCTATACCTCTAATCGCCTTAAATCAGATGGGGTTTATAGTTATGAGTATTATCCAAATGGTAATCTGAAGTCTAAATCAGGTCAAGGAGAGGTTATTACTTATTACTATGATTATGAGAATAATCTGATTATGATTGGTAAAAATGGATTTTTGGAAGAGCGGTATGTATATGATGGGGATGGAAGACGGGTAGAGAAGATAAAAGGCGAGGATGTTACTATATACCATTATGACCTTTCAGATAGGGTATTATGTGAGATGAAGGGAAAGACAGAGGTTAAACAAACAGTTTCTTTAAAATATAATATTTCTAAGACCGATTATCAATGGATAGAAACTACACAGGCTACCGGTATAACCGGAGATGACCAGACGATATTGTTTAATCTACCATTTAAGTTCAAGTTTTATGGCTATGAGTATGATAAGGTCTATGTCTGTAGTAATGGTTTTTTAAGTTTTACCTCAAATTCAAGGAGATATAGGGCAGATAACATCCCTAATTCAAGTGACCCAAATGCCTTAGTCGCACCATTCTGGCGGGATTTAGACCCAAGAAAAGGAGGCAGCATTACTTACATAAGTAATAATGAGAGACTTGTCGTTAGCTGGGATAATGTCTCTCTTTATTCACCACGAGGTAATTACCAGACATTTCAGGTTATACTTAATAAAGATGGCACGATTACATTTCAGTATAAAGACTTGCAAGGAGTGGACGAGAGAGTTGTAGTTGGGATAGAAAATCAAGCAGGGAGTGAAGGAGAGGCGTATGATTGGAATTCACTTGAAAATGGTCTGGCACTAAAGATTCAAGCACTAACAGGCAAAGAGGCTATTCCAAAAGAAGAGGTTAAATATGAGATGGCGGAGATTAACTATGACTGGATAGAAACTGATACACCATCCGGGATTATCTATGATGATCAGAACGAACCTTTTAACTTACCATTTACCTTTAGTTACTATGGCAAGGATTACGATAAGGTAAATGTATGCAGTAATGGTTTCTTGAGTTTTACATCAAGAAGCACGGCTTATTGGTCATACTGGCTAAACATTCCTGACAATCAGGACCCAAATGCCATGATAGCACCATTTTTTAGAGACCTGAATCCAGGAGTTGGTGGTAAGATTACATATAAGGATTTAGGTGATAAGTGGGTAATGAGTTGGGAAGATATACCGTTGTACTGGCCACGGGATAAAAAAGAGACATTTCAGGTAATACTGAATGTAGACGGTTCGATTATATTTCAGTATAAAGACCTACAACATGTAGATTCTTATGTAAAAGCAGGGATAGAAGATGAGCGAGGAAAGGAAGGAATAGGAATTAGTCAGACATCACTTGCCAATGGCAAGGCTTATGAGATAGTGCGGGTAGTCCAGAAGTTAGAATCACCACCTGCAGAGAAGGTAACTATTACCAGTAAGACCTCGTATGTCTATGGTAATGGGCAGTTAGTGGCGAAGCTACAGGAAGAACCAATTAACTCTGCTCCCAAGATTTATTACTACCATAATGACCACTTAGGTTCAGCAAGGGTGATTACGGATAAGGACGGCAAGGTAGTCGAGCAGTATTTCTATTATCCCTTTGGTGGTGGCGGACCTGCGGGCGGACCGACATTTACTGGCAAGGAGCTGGATGACAGCGGCCTATTCTACTTCGGCGCCAGATACTACGACCCGGCATTGGGGAGGTTTATCTCACCGGATCCAATACAGGTGCCAGGAGAGAATATCTATGTCTATTGTGCCAACAATCCATTGAAGTATGTAGACCCAAATGGGGAATGGTTCTGGGAAGTTGTACATTTCTTATGGAATGTTTACAGAGCTTATACAATTGGTAGGTCGATTTACAATGCATATCAATACGGTGGCTGGGAATATGCATTAATGAGTGCTGGTAGTAGCTGGATGTTTAATCAATTCAGTGCGGGGATAAGTGCAGGAATAGATTTTGGTGATTGGGGAGGAGCATTAGGAGATATACTTGAGTTAAGTGTAGAAAGGGCGATATACGGCGGAGTAGGAGCAGCGATGTATGGTGGAGATTTCTGGGAAGGGGCAAAAGCAGGCGCAATTAGTGGTGCTAAATTCGGTGCGATAGGATACCTCGTTGGTAATCCTGCTGACCCAACTGATTCATGCTATGGAGTTAATTCCTTTGTAGGAGGAGTAATAGGAAAAGAAGTAATAAAAAGAGCTCCGAGAGCATGGAATCTACTAAAAAATGTGATAAATAAGATTAAGGGGAAATTTGGGAAGGGGGAAGCAAAGTGGCAATTTGGGAAGGATAAGTCTTTAACTAAATGGCAAAATCAAATGAGAACCAGAGGTTGGACTGAGAAACAAATTACTGAAGCAATAGAAAGAGGAATTCGTGTGCCAGCAGTTAATAAAATAAATCCAGCAAATGGAGCAACTCGCTTTATTCATCCAGAAACTGGAAAATCAGTCGTTATTGATAATGTAACTAAAGAAATTATACATATTGGAGGGAAAGGTTTTGTCTATTAAGAATGAAAAAAAAGAAGAGATATATATCCCATTACTAAATGAGGGAGTTGATGTTTTTAGACCTACTTTGGGTATTGAAATAGAGAAAAATATTTTTAAAGTGCTTCCAATAGAAAAATATGATCCAGAAGATGAAAGATGGAAATTTTTGCCTGGAAGTATTGTTAGATGTAAAAAAGAGATTCGGGAAGGAAAAGAGATATTAATTGCAACAGAACTCCAGAACTCCTGACAGGAGGATGAAGATCGCATCTTGAATTGTGAATTGACATGTTACATAACTTATTGTTAATAAAAGGAATAGAGTGGTGAAAATTGGGGTTAGGCTTCGAGCAGAATTAACTAAATTGCTCTTTGAAAACTTAAGACACGGATTACACTGATTTATGGTCGGGGATAGGGTCGGGGTCGGGGATAGGGTCGGGGTCGGGGATAGGGTCGCATCTTGAATTGGGGTCGGGGATAGGGTCGGTCGGGGATAGGGTCGCATCTTGAATTGTGAATTGTTAATAAAGGAATAGTAAAATTTACTTTTTCTTTCCTAAATTGCTCTTTGAAAATTAAGCATCCATGATAATAGAGATAGCACCATTTTTTAGAGACCTGAATCCAAGAGCTGGTGGTAAGATTACTTATAAGGATTTAGGTGATAAGTGGGTAATGAGTTGGGAAGATATACCGTTGTACTGGCCACGGGATAAAAAAGAGACATTTCAGGTAATACTGAATGTAGACGGTTCGATTATATTTCAGTATAAAGACTTGCAACGCGTAGATTCCTGGGTAAAAGCAGGGATAGAAGATGAGCGAGGAAAAGAGGGAATAGGAATTAGTCAGACATCACTTGCCAATGGCAAGGCATACGAGATAGTGCGGGTAGTCCAGAAGTTAGAATCACCACCGGCAGAGAAGGTAACTATCACCAGTAAGACCTCGTATGTCTATGGAAATGGGCAGTTAGTAGCAAAGTTACAGGAAGAGCCAATTGGCTCTTCACCGAAGGTGTATTACTACCATAATGACCACTTAGGCTCGGCGCGAGCAATTACTGATAAAGATGGGAAGGTAGTCGAGCAGTATTTCTATTATCCCTTTGGTGGTGGCGGACCTGTCGGTGGACCGACATTTACTGGCAAGGAGCTGGATGATAGCGGCCTCTTCTACTTCGGCGCCAGATACTATGACCCGGCATTGGGTAGATTCATTACCCCAGACCCAATTCAAGCCGCAGGCCAAAATCTGTATGTCTATTGTTACAACAATCCGCTTGGCTATGTTGATCCGAATGGTGAGTGGGCTTTTATTCCATTCCTGATTAGTGTATTTAAAGTCTACTCAATTGCCAGTACCATTTATAATATCTATCAAGGATATAAATATGGAGGTTTTGAAGGAGCCATACAGGCAGGAATGGTAAGTTTTGCCAGTTGGATGCTAACCAGTAGTATTGACTTTGGCAATGAACTCTGGCAAGATATGTTGGAGGGAGCATTATCAGGGGCGATAAGTGGGGGCATAAGTGCCTTAGTCTACGGTGGAGATTTTGGTAAGGCTATGTATCAAGGCGCTGGCTGGGGTGCTGCTGGCGGTGCAATTGGTCATTGGGCTGAAAAAGTAATGGAATCTTATGAAAATGCACCAAAAGATGAGGCAACATTGTATGCGTGGGATAAACCAGAACCAGGGAAGGGGAGGTGGCCACATGCTTCAGTAGAATTTGAAGGTGGATATGAAAGTTTATATCCTGGTAAGAAAATGAGTTTAGCTGATGATAAAGAAATTCACAAGGATAAGCCAGAAACATTATATAAGCCTCACAATAAGGATATGATAGTAAAAGGCCTTGATAAGAATAAAATTAGTAAAATAGATAAAGCGTGGACTCCATACAGCTATAATTGCGCAGATCATGCTCAAGCAGTATTACAGGCTGGGGGCGCACAATTCTTGCCGAAATTGTTCATAAATACTCCTAATAGCCTTTACTATAGAGTCCAAATAAGAAGAGCATGGCGAACATTTTTATACGGAAAACAAGAATGGTAATAAAGTTCTATTAGTCAGAGGAATAATATGCAAAAACATTTTTTTAACATCTTTTGGATTTTTTTAATTTTTACTATTGGTTGTACACATAGTTATAAATCAAACTCTGATCTTAATAAGGTTTATCTACTTGAAGAGATAGGACTTGGAACTTACTTTTATGGTGATTCATATAACCAAGGGCGAGAATGGGGGTCGCATCTTGAATTGTGAATTGACATTTTACATAACTTATTGTTAATAAAGGAATAGTAAAATTTACTTTTTCTTCTCTTAATTGCTCTTTGAAAATTAAACATCTCTGATAATAGAAATTGCACCATTTTTTAGAGACCTGAATCCATCTAAAGGCGGTAAGATTACATATAAGGATTTAGGTGATAAGTGGGTAATGAGTTGGGAAGATGTACCGTTGTACTGGCCAAGGGATAAAAAAGAGACATTTCAGGTAATACTGAATGTAGACGGTTCGATTATATTTCAGTATAAAGACCTACAACATGTAGATTCTTATGTAAAAGCAGGGATAGAAGATGAGCGAGGAAAAGAGGGAATAGGAATTAGTCAGACATCACTTGCCAATGGCAAGGCATACGAGATAGTGCGGGTAGTCCAGAAGTTAGAATCGCCACCGGCAGAGAAGGTAACTATCACCAGTAAGACCTCGTATGCCTATGGCAATGGGCAATTAGTGGCGAAGCTACAGGAAGAACCAATTAACTCTGCTCCCAAGATTTATTACTACCATAATGACCACTTAGGCTCAGCAAGGGTAATTAGTGACAAGGATGGCAAGGTAGTCGAGCAATATTTCTATTATCCCTTTGGTGGTGGTGGACCGGTTGGTGGACCTACTTTTACTGGCAAGGAGCTGGATGACAGCGGCCTGTTCTACTTCGGCGCCAGATACTATGACCCTGCATTAGGGAGATTTATAACTCCCGATTCAGTTCAAATCCCAGCAGATAATCTCTATGTCTACTGTGCTAATAATCCGCTCACAAATATAGACCCGAATGGAGAATTCTGGCAATTTATATGGGCAGCATGGAAGTTTTATACTGCGGTTAAAACCCTTTATAATGTCTATGAGGCATATCAATACGGTGGATGGGATGCAGCTTTAATGAGTGCTGGTAGTAGCTGGATGTTTAATCAATTCAGTGCTGGGATAAGTGCAGGGATAAATTTTGGAGACTGGGGTGGTCCATTAGGAGATATATTTGAATTAGGAGTAGAAGGGGCGATAACTGGTGGCATAAGCTCATTAATGTATGGTGGTGATTTCTGGGAAGGGGCAAGAACAGGAGCTATTTCTGGAGTTGGCTCTGGAATAGCAAATGCTTTATTACCTATTTTAGGTGCAGTACCTACTGCAGAGAAAGAGACAATTATTAGCGATCCAGTTGATCCAACAGATTTCTTGGGAGCTGGAAAGATAGTTGTTGGAGGAATAAAAACAGTTCTTGTTGGTGGGGGTAAAGTAATAGGCAAAGGTATAGGTAAAATCGGTGGAAGAGTTATAGGAAAAGGAGCGGCAAAAGAAGGTGTAACTAAAGCTCAAAGTCCAGTTTGGAAAGAATTTAAAACTTTTAGGGGAGGAATTAAAACCTCTGGTAAAGGAAGGAATAAAGAATACTATAAGTGGGACCACACTCATAACCATATTGAGGTTTATGATAGGTACGGTAATCATAAAGGTGTAATGGATCCAATTACTGGTGTGATAGATAGATCAAAACAAGTCCCGGGAAGAACGATTAAAGATGAATTATAAAGTGATTGAATGGTATAATAAAGTAAAAAGGGGGAAAGAATGTTTGAACATTGTTGTAAGATGATGAATTTTCATATTAATCATGAAGACAAGATAATTCAGTATTGGTCTAAATTCAGAGAATATGTAATCAAAATTCCTGAGGTACTTGGAGGAGGAGGTTTAGTAATGAATTATTGTCCGTGGTGTGGGAAAAAGCTGCCGAAGTCACTACGGGATAAGATATTTGAGGAAAATCAAAAAAAGGGATTAGATCTCTTTGGTTGTCCTGAATAAATAGAATGGTAATTAGGGTCAGCCGTGAATGTGGAAGGCGTAGAATAGGGCGTAGAATAGGGTCGGGCGTAGAATAGGGTCGCATCTTGAATTGTGAATTGTTAATAAAGGAATAGTAAAATTTACTTTTTTTTCCTTAATTGTTCTTTGAAAATTAAGCATCCCTGATAATAGAGATAGCACCATTTTTTAGAGACCTGAATCCAGGAGATGGTGGTAAGATTACATATAAGGATTTAGGTGATAAATGGGTAATGAGTTGGGAAGATGTACCGTTGTACTGGCCAAGTGATAAAAAAGAGACATTTCAGGTAATACTGAATGTAGACGGTTCGATTATATTTCAGTATAAAGACCTACAACATGTAGATTCTTATGTAAAAGCAGGGATAGAAGATGAGCGAGGAAAAGAGGGAATAGGAATTAGTCAGACATCACTTGCCAATGGCAAGGCATACGAGATAGTGCGGGTAGTCCAGAAGTTAGAATCGCCACCGGTACAGAAAGTAACAATCACCAGCAAGACTTCATACATCCATGCCAATGGGCAATTGGTAGCAAAACTGCATGAAGAACCTCTCGGCGCATCTGCTAAAATTTACTACTACCACAACGACCACTTAGGTTCACCACGGGCTATTACGGATAAAGATGGTAAGGTGGTAGAGAATTATTTTTACTACCCATTTGGCTCTGGAGGTCCTGTTGGCGGACCGACATTTACTGGCAAGGAGCTGGATGATAGCGGCCTGTTCTACTTTGGCGCCAGATACTATGACCCGGCACTGGGGAGATTCATTACCCCAGACCCGATTCAAGCCGCAGGCCAAAATCTGTATGTCTATTGCTACAACAATCCGCTTGGCTATGTTGATCCGAATGGTGAGTGGGCTTTTATTCCATTCCTGATTAGTGCCTTTAAAGTCTATTCAGTTGCAAGTGCAATCTATAATGTCTACCAGGGATATAAATATGGAGGTTTTGAAGGGGCATTACAGGCAGGAATGGTAAGTGTAGCCTGTTGGGCATTTACCAGTGGGATTGACTTTGGAAATGAACTCTGGCAAGATATGTTGGAGGGAGCATTATCAGGGGCGATAAGTGGTGGCATAAGTGCCGCGGTATATGGTGGAGATTTTGGCAAGGCTATGTACCAGGGTGCAGCCTGGGGTGCTGCTGGCGGTGCAATTGGTCATTGGGCTGAGAAAATGTGGGGAAAATACCAAAATGCACCAAAAGATGAGGCAACATTGTATGCGTGGGAATCTGAAGGTGATTGGCCTCATGCCTCAGTAGATATTGAAGGGAAACAAGGACAATACCCAGGTTATCAAAGTGCTTATCCATTCCCTGAAGGTAAAAATCGTCCTTTTGATAATAGTGAGAAAGGAGTTGTGTTTAAACTTTATAAAGAGGATGTAAATAGCCATCTTCCAAACCCGAAAGAAATAGTAATAAAAGGTGTAAATAAATCAGCAATGCACAGCTTTTTCCCAAAGGGAGGACCTGTATGGAAAGCATATACCTACAATTGTGCTGATTACGCCCAGGCAGTGTTACAAGCAGGAGGAGCACGATTCTTACCAAAACTATTTATAAATTCACCAAGAAGTCTGTATTATAGAGCCCAAATAAGAAGAGCATGGCGAACATTTTTATACGGTCCACAAGAATGGCAAAAATGAAAGTAAGCCCCGTGTGTTTTACATACAAAGGGTTTACTTTTTGGAGGTAAGAGAAAAGTTAAGGTAATGAAGAAAGAGATGTTAATACCTGTATTAATATTAACACTAATCATATCAATACTTATTCCAAAACAAACTTATGGAGAAGATGTTAAAGTGTATAATAAAATTCTTCTTATCACTTCTCAAGGAAAGTTATTAATAGATTTAATAACTGGTAAGATAGATACTTCTACAGAGCAAGAATCTCTTTTTCTCATAGATCCTTCTTGGGACATTTTGAAGGAAAGAGGTATGAATATAGATAGTTTAAGAAAGGAAGGGTGTCTTTTTCACTCCAATCTTTCCTATCATATTTTAAAAGATATAAATTATATAACCCATAACTATCCTGATGATAATAAAATAGTTGTTAGATTATTAGATAAAAATAATAATATGTTATATAAAAAAGAGCTATTTACCAATTTATCAAAAGATGTTAACCATGTAATATATCTTTCTTTTGATAGCAATTTGCTTTTTTTATTACGGGAGGATTGGAAACAGCGTAAAAGTTGTATAGATATTTTTCTATTAAAAGAGGGAAAGAAAATAGATACTATTTATAGAAATTTTCATATTTATTATCGTTATAAACCAAGGTTTTCAAAAAATGGTAAACTTTGGATATATTACGATCCTAAAGAAAAAAAGGTGTTATTGTATGACTTAGAAAAAAAAGAAGCTTGTCATTTGCCAAATTGTAACGGGGGGATTCCGATTAATCATAATGAATCTATTATTTACAAGGAAATCTACAAAAGGCGAAATATACTTGATATACTTTACAGAGATAAGCCTTTTGAATATAAATTTTTTAAATATAATAGAATAACCAATCAAAGAGAAAATTTGAATATAGATAATGTGAAAGGATTTATAGTAGAAATGGGAATTTCTCCAGATGGAAAGTATCTTGCAATTATTCATAGAATGGAGTGGAATAGAGAATATAGAAGGAGATATTATAAGATGATTCCAAGAGTCATCATTAAGGTTTATGATTTTGAGGATAAAAAGGTTGTAGTTGACTTTGATGGTTTAGAATTTTTTGAGAATGGTTTAGGAATAGGTGATTTTCATATTAAATGGATAGAAGAAGAAAAAGATGATAGTTTATAGAACTTACTTAAATTACAAGACTTATGACAAAAAGTTACTAATAAAAAGGAGAAGATGTAAAAAAGAGAAAATGAAGAAGGTAATATTGTTAACATTGGTTTTGATTATATTTTTATCAACTAATAATGTATATGCAATAGAGGAAGAATTGAAATCTGGTGTAAGTTTTACTATAGGATATACTCATGTTAAAGAAATCTGGGAAAAAAAGTCTCTTCCTCCTCTCCCTCCTCCTCCTTTTTCATTTGAAGATACCTACTATCTAAAATTTAGTTCTGATAAAGGTACTTCTATCAAAATAGGATTCAAGCAATTCCTTAAATTACCTATTCCATTAATGGGAGAGGTAGAATATCTTTCTCTTCATACTATAGAGTCCTTTAATTATTTATGTTCTGTTAATTATTTATGTTCTGTTGGTATAGCCCACTTCTTGAAGAAGGGTACTGTTTATATTGGTATTGGCTATTATACTCCAGATATTGGCTCAGGTAAGATGGGTTGTCATGTGCTTATAGAAGGAAAGAAGGCTCTGACTAAAAATCTGAATCTGATTCTGGAAGGAAGATTGAGGAAAGTGGATAGTTATTCTTCCGATAATAGTAAAATTGATCTTTCTGGATATACCATTTCAATAGGGATTGGAGAGTAGATTAGCGCAGGATGAAGGTCGCATCTTGAATTGTGAATTGATATTTTACATAACTTATTGTTAATAAAAGGAATAGTAAAATTTAGTTTTTCTTTACTAAATTGCTCTTTGAAAATTAAACATCCCTGATAATAGAGATTGCACCATTTTTTAGAGACCTGAATCCATCTAAAGGCGGTAAGATTACATATAAGGATTTAAGTGATAAGTGGGTAATGAGTTGGGAAGATGTACCGTTGTACTGGCCAGGTGATAAAAAAGAGACATTTCAGGTAATACTGAATGTAGACGGTTCAATAATATTTCAGTATAAAGACTTGCAACGCGTAGATTCCTGGGTAAAGGCAGGGATAGAAGATGAGCGAGGAAAAGAGGGAATAGGAATTAGTCAGACATCACTTGCCAATGGCAAGGCTTATGAGATAGTGCGGGTAGTCCAGAAGTTAGAATCACCACCGGCAGAGAAGGTAACTATCACCAGTAAGACCTCGTATGCCTATGGCAATGGGCAGTTAGTGGCAAAGCTACAGGAAGAACCAATTAACTCTGCTCCCAAAATTTATTACTACCATAACGACCACTTAGGTTCAGCAAGGGTGATTACGGATAAAGATGGCAAGGTAGTTGAGCAGTATTTCTATTATCCCTTTGGTGGTGGCGGACCTGTAGGTGGGCCGACATTTACCGGCAAGGAGCTGGATGACAGCGGCCTGTTCTACTTCGGCGCTAGATACTATGACCCGGCATTGGGGAGATTCATTACCCCAGACCCGATTCAAGCCGCAGGCCAAAATCTGTATGTCTATTGCTACAACAATCCGCTTGGCTATGTTGACCGAATGGTGAGTGGGCTTTTATTCCATTCCTGATTAGTGTATTTAAAGTCTACTCAATTGCCAGTACCATTTATAATATTTATCAAGGATATGAACATGGAGGTTTTGAAGGTGCATTACAGGCAGGAATGGTAAGTTTTGCCAGTTGGATGGTAACCAGTAGTATTGACTTTGGAAATGAACTCTGGCAAGATATGTTGGAGGGAGCATTATCAGGGGCGATAAGTGGGGGCATAAGTGCAGCGGTATATGGGGGAGACTTTGGTAAGGCAATGTATCAAGGTGCTGGTTGGGGTGCTGTTGGCGGTGCAATTGGTCATTGGGCTGAAAAAGTAATGGAATCTTATGAAAATGCACCAAAAGATGAGGCAACATTGTATGCGTGGGATAAACCAGAACCAGGGAAGGGGAGGTGGCCACATGCTTCA
>JBFLYA010000071.1 GCA_040757115.1 bacterium
TTTATGGAAAGCCATTTACCGATATAGCAGTTATTAGTCAAAATTTTACTCAGGGTGGATAAGTAAAAAATCCCAAATCCCAAGCACCAAATCCCAAATAAGCACCAAATTTCAAGTACTAAATACCAAACTATGGGGGGTAATGTTTTGAATTTTGGTCATTTGAATTTGTTTGGAATTTGGAATTTGTGATTTGGAATTTCATAGCCATATCTGGTCAAATTTCGATTAATAAGTGCTATATATTGTCCCTATGGGACATTAAATGAAGGATGAGGTAGAATTTTCATATTCTATTTTTTTCCATTTTATCATAAGAAATGGGAGAAGGCAAGCCAAATGGACATAATTGTCTAAAAATATAGAGAGTTATAGCACTAATTTGACATAGTGTAGTAATGGTTCACGCATAACTTGTTAATTCACTACGAGTAGTTACGAGTATTTAATTCTAAGCTGGAGTTTCGTGAATTTTCTATGATTCCTTTCTCATTTAATCTTTGCGGTCGATTTCTTTGCGTTCTTTGCGGTTAAAAAAAGGATAAACCACAAAGGGCACAAAGTAGTAACGCAAAGGGCACAAAGGGAAGAAAATAGGTGAAGCATTTTTTATCAACTCAACTTCAAAGGATAAGTTGCAAAAAAAAATCATCAGGCTTTTGAGCCTAATTTTGCCATCTTTGAACAAAATAAACAGATTGATAAGGATTCAGATAGCCTCAATGGCTCCTTAAATTAACGAAACTCCAGATCCCGAAAAACCCTCATAAATATTCATTTCTTATTTTCACCGAGAATTGCTGCAACCTGTCCTGCAATTCAGACAGTAGACCATAGACATCAGACATTAGACTTAAAGGAAGGAAATGGCCAGAAATTACACAAAAATAAAAGCATGGCAATTGGCAGATGAATTCTGTGATTCAGACACTGGACATCAGACATAAGACTATAGACTCTATTTATGCAGGAAATTAGTGACATTTGGGAAACTATCCTCAAAACTTCACTCCCTGAATTTTTCCTAAGCCTTACCTATGTCAGTGACAGTGTCAGTGTCAGTGAAGAAACTCCTTCAACTCATCCAACACTTCCAACTCTTTCTACTCTTTCAACTCTTCCAGCAGAAGTATAGGCAGGTCTCCCAAGCCTTCATTCTTCTGCAATTTCTGCCCGCTTTAGTCTGAGGTCCGATGTCTATAGTCTACTGTCTGAATCACAGTCCGAACATATAAATGAGTAACTACCCCCTTGAAATTGCTATAGTTTTTGGGAGAGGGGAAGTTGTGTCTAATTTTACTCTAAAGAAAAAAGTAACTATTCACCACGAAGAGCACGAAGGACACGAAATGGAATTTAATGTCTTGTAATTTTCGGTAGTGTCTGACAATAACTACAATTTTTTGTAAGCGTTCAGGTGGTGTAACAAAAGGAGATGTGGAGATTAAGGAGATAGGGAGATATTATTAAAAAAATTGAAATTAGTAGAAACTAATAGAAATTTATGGAAATTTGTTGTTTCCCACAATCAATTTCTACCTATTTCTATAAATTTCAATCTATTTCTATTATCTTATCTCCATATCGCCCTTATCTCCTTATCCCCTTTCTTACACTTTTGATATATAGCCTGAACGGTTACAATTTTTTTAACCACAAAGATCGCAAAGAGTTTCACAAAAGAGTCAAAGATTTTTGAGAGAATAAATTTTTTCCTTTATTTCTTTGTGTACTTTGTGGTTAATTTCAGAGACCATCTAATTTTCTTCGTGTTCTTCGTGGTGAATAGTTACGTGGATTCAAGCAAACCTGGCCCAAGACTTCGATGCACCGCTATAGCGAATCCAATGACTCTATTCGATAATTCATCAAATTTCACTTCGTGCTCTCCGTGCCCTTCGTGGTGAATAGTTACAGAAAAAATTTAAAAAAGTGCTTGACTTTTATATGGTAGTCTGACCCTAATACTCTTCTCAAAATCCAAAAAGCAACAAGAATCACTCCAAATGTGCAAACAATTGCCGCACCTGTTGGCAAGTCTAATTGGTAAGACAAAAAAAGACCAATTATGGATGTAAGTATTCCAATTATCCAACCCAAGATAAGTCTTTTGCTTATCTTTTCAAAAACTAATCCTGCACAAACTGCAGGAACTATAAGATAAGAGAATACCAAAAGAACACCAGCAACTGCAACTGATGTGGTAACAACAAGTCCAAATGTAGCATAAAAAAGGAAATCCCAAAGTTTAATTCTAATCCCTTGGTTTTCTGCTTCTCTGGGATATAAGGAAATCTTAAGGAAGGTCTTTCTCCAAATTATGTGGAATATACCCACTAAAATTGCAACAATAAATATTTTGAAAATATCCACCCCTGTTACAAATAATATATTCCCTACCAGCATTCCTTTTATATGTTCTGCTTCTTCAGGTATTTTAGTCAGGACAAGAATTGCACCTGCCGTTGAAACTGCGTAAACTATTCCTATTATTGCTTCCTGAGATACTTTTTTGTCCTTTACCCTTGTTAGGGAAAATATTCCTGCACCAATGAGAGTAAATAGAAGAGAAATCAAATATGCAGAGGTTGAATGAATCTCAACTCCAAAAAGAATTGATGATATTGCACCCAGTGCGGCAATCTGTGCTAATGCTAAATCCACAAAAATTATCTCTCTCTCAATGATATGGATGCCAAAATATGCATAGATACCTGTTAATATCAAACAAGCAATAAAAGGTGCCAACATTAATTCATACATAATTTTCCTCCTTTGCGTTTAGATATTCTGGTAGTCTATGTAGCCCGGGCACTAACTGTTCAGCCGTGTCTATCAGATGGGACAATATTAACTCAAAACTCAAATGTCAAAACTCAAAACCTCATCTCAAAACCTTAAAACTAATAGATTCATTGAGATTTATTGCGACTGATGGAGAAGCCTTTAGTTTTTAGTTTTAAGTTGTAGTTTTGAGCTTTGCGTTTTGAGATTTGAGTTATAGTTACATATTTTTATCTATACCTGAACGGTTACCCCGGGCAGATAGGCACTCAGATACCAGACCACCGAATGGTTGCCTTATTTCATTGTTTCTTCTATTTTTTCAATTATGTAATCAAAGAGTTTAAAATAATTATTAACCCCTTTTACACCTCCTGTCTGGCCTGGAAGGAGTAAAACCTTTGCACCTGTTTTCCTTGAGATTAAATCTGGTGCTTTGAGAGAAAAATATGACTCAACAATTATTAATCTGACCTCCTCCTGTTTTATTGTTTCAATAAGTTTTGCCACATGAGAAGGTGAAGGTGGAATACCTGGTTTTGGCTCAACAAAGCCTGCAATTTGCAAGTCAAAGGTATTTGTAAAATAGGGCCAGGAATTATGATAAGTAACAATCTTTGTTCCTTTGTATCTTGAAATTTTCTCTTTCCACTCAAGAATTTTTTCATCAAGTTTTTTTAAAAAATCTGCCCTATTTTTCTCAAAATATTCTTTATCTTTTGGTGAAATCTTAACGAGGGTATTTAAAATATTTTTTGTAACAACCTTTGCACTCTCGGGTGATAAAAGATAATGTGGATTTCCATAGAGGTGTATATCCCCCATAGAGGCATCTATTTTCCCTTCAGGAACTTCTAACTTTTTAACCCCAACGGATACATCGCAATATCCTTTCTTACCATAAAACAAATTTGAATTTCTTGCTGTCTCAACAAGTGAATCAACCCACATATCTAAGTCCATCCCAATTTTTACTAACATATCTGCATCCCTTAATTTTATTACCATACTTGGTCTGGGCTCAATTTGATGAATATCCTGATTTCCAGTTGACAAACTTACCACAGAAACCTTATCTCCACCTACATATTCAACTAAACTTTTCAGGTCTTCTGTAGTGGTTACAACTTTTGTTGTTGCAAAGACAGTTGAGTTTATGCTTAGAAATAGCGGCAGAATAAATATCCATATATTTCTCATTTTTTTAGCTCCTTTTTTCGTAACCGTTCAGGGAGTCTGGTGTCTGGTGTCTAAGTATCTATGTTACATAGATTACCAGACACATAGACACCCTTTACGCAAAATCGTAGGACTTGCTACTGTCCTGATTTCCCGAATGTTAACTGATTGCTGATACAGGATGGCTGAACGCTTACCTTTTTTCTTACTCCACACCCTCTACTCAAGTGGGTGACTATGTGGTCCTATCCCAAATTGCAACTGCAAATATGCAGAATCATTTTTATTTTCAAAATCATATTTATACTGCAGTCTCAACTTGGTTGTCTCGGTTAAATTTCTTGTAGCAATTAGAGATAAACCTTCAGATTTTTTTGCTATATTTACATCATCATTATGTGGCCAGGCATCCTCTGTATGGTCATATCTAACACCAAAATCGTAATACTTATTTAGCTTATAGTTTGCAAAACTGTAAAAGCCACTTCTTTCTATTTTACCAATAGGAACCTCTCTTTTTAAGAAAAAGATTTCATTTTGCAACAAAAATCTTTTATGAGCAGAGAGCCATTTTTTGTAGGTCAGGTCTATTCCATAAACTTCTACATTATCTTTATGTTCTTTAAAATGTGCTCCTTTCCCTTTGGCAAAATTTAAGCCAATTTCTAATTCAGAAATATCTGACCATGGATACGAACCCCACAATTTTGCTGTACAAACCTTGTCTGCAAGAGAAAATTCATCTGTATGATGCTCTTCTTCATCGTGGTGGTGATGACCTTCTACATACCATGTTCCTAACTCAAACTGAAGGAATCTTTTTGTTGGCAGTAGATAACTTAACACTGCTCCTTGTCCCACTAATCCATGCCCCCCAAAGAAATTTGTAATAACCTCAGGCTGGTCAGCATAAGGTCGATGATGGGAGTGAATCTTATTTATTTTCCCAAAATCAGTATGGATTTTTCCTGCTTTTAGATTAAATCCTTTTCCTAAATTTAAGAAACTGACATAACCTTCACAAATTTCTGCTACGGTTTCTTCTCCATGTCTATGCATTGCTAAAAACATATCCGCCCGCATCTGTGGATAAATATATCCTTGCAATGCCAATTCAACTTCCCTGACTAAAATTTTATTTCTCTCTTCATCATTTTTATCATCATTTAACTTTCCGACTATGTCTCCAACAAAACTTACATCCGGAAAGTTTGCCGTAGTTGTTTTCATCCCTGGTGGCAGAGTTGATTGTTCCTCCTGATTTTGAGCAAAGGAAATACCTCCCAATAGAAAAACCATCAATAAATTAATAAAATTTTTTTTCATTTTTGAACCTCCTGTAAATAGATTTCACCGCAGAACCACAGAAGACGCAGAGAGTAATAAAAAACCAACTGGTATTAAGGGCAAGCCATGAGCCCTTGCATCATCCTGCTGGGCAAACGCTTATGGTTATCCCTCCATAACAGAGCAAGCTGCCTGTCCCTCTTCTGTCTTGCGAATTGTTTTTTTACCGCGAATGGAAAAAACGGGGTTATGCCGGTGGGGCACGACTAAATAGAGAGGTTGAAGCAATTGAAGGCAATAGCAAAGATTCTTGGGGTAAATCTAAAGCGGAAATATGTTGAAGGATATCAAATGAGACATCATCCTGCTGAATTAAAGATAACTGGTGGCTTACAATACAAAGTGAACACTCAGAATGTGAAGTCTCATCCTCGTGGTGATGAAAGCCTCCTACAAAGGAGAAGAATAAAAAAAGTAATATCAAAACAAAAGAAATCTTTTTATTCATAGAACCAAGTTTAACATAAATAGTTATCATTGTCAAGAAAAAAAATTAAAAAGCTGGTAATGCCTCGGTTATCAGGTGTAAATTGTTTGTAGTAACCCGCTTTATCGGATGAATTCCTGATAAACAACCGCATAATGTTTTTTGCAAAAGTAAGTTCCTCTTTTCGCAACTAATGTGGAGTGCGAAAGTGCCAGAGATGCTATCTCCTTGCTTTCGCTTACGGATAAGTCTCATCCGCATTATATCCAGGCCGGTTTCAGGATCAATTACAGCCCCTAAATCATTAATTACCTTCCATTTTAAGCTCTCCATAGCATTGCTCCCAGATCTTTTTAATGGTAACAGAAACTTCTGCGTGGCTATACTCGACCACAGGTTTTTTATTAACCAGTGATTCTACCACCAGCGGGTCAAAACGGATTTTGCCCACCAGACTATATCCGTTCTGCTGGCAATATTGTGTAATTCTCTCTGCCATCTCGGTATTCAGATCGTATTTGTTGATACAGACCAGGGTTGGGATGCCAAAATGGCCGGCTAATTTAGCCACCCGGTCTAAATCGTGCAGTCCGGATAGAGTGGGTTCGGTTACCACCAGCACAGCCGATGCCCCGGTGATAGCCGCAATTACCGGACAGCCAATACCTGGCGGGCCATCAATAATAATCAGGTTATATTTATGTTTTTCAGCTAACAGTTTAGCCTGATTTCTTACTAAGGTAACCAGCTTACCAGAGTTTTCCTCAGCTATACCCAGCTTTGCATGTGCCATCGGGCCATATTGGGTCTCGGATATAAACCAATCACCAGATAGGTTCTCCTCCATTTTAATTGCCTTTTGCTCACAGATATGGCTGCAAACCCCACAGCCTTCACAGGAGATAGAATTAACCTTGAAACCAGGTGATATGGCATCAAACCGGCAAACAACTATGCACTTACCGCACTTATTACAGGCCCGCATATCCAATTTAGCAATCTTACCGCTTCTAAACTGGTGAGTCTCTTTGACCTGAGGCTGAAGCAGAAGATGCAGGTCTGCCGCATCCACATCGCAGTCTGCCATAACCTTGTTTTTAGCTAAAGCAGCAAAAGAAGCAGTAATAATAGTCTTACCCGTGCCTCCTTTACCGCTGATAACAACCAGCTCTTTCAATTTTATTCCCCCTTTCAAATCTAAAATAGAGCTTGACAATGCCTGCTCACAAACTACTGTTATACGCTCTGCCGATCTACTCTCACGTATGTGTTTAGCTCCTTAATATGTGTTGAGCTTCCTCATTAAAGAGCCAGAAATCGTTTTGTTTAATTGTAAATTTTAAATTGCAAATTTTAAATTTTTTCGACCTGTGAAATAGGTTTACAAATATCCTCCAATAGAGTAGAGAAAGCGTCCCGCTTTGTATCTTCAGTGAGAAAAAGAATAAACAGGCCGCTCCTATGGAGCTAACTCATATCTTTGTTTGGTAAAATAGCCTCATAGACAAACTGTCTTCCTCTTTCATCAAGTAACTCTTCATTTCGACTTACCAGGTGTAATTTGTATAAGTTAAGTAGCCTTGTAGAGCTGGTATTAATTTCAAGACCCATTAAATCCGCTAATTCTCTGGCAGAGAGTTTGCCTTTTTTTAATACATAACTTAAGGTATCCCGAAGATAGGTGTTTAATACTCCTAATACCTGATAAGCTTCATTTTCATCAAAAGATAGTATGGCTAATTTCTTACGCTCTAATGCTACTTCAATATTCTCCCGCTGGGTTGAATTTGTTCCCTTTAACAGGATGTGTTTATCTCCATACTCGCCAGAATTAAGTCTGGTGATAAGTTTAGCAATAATCTCATCTGCACAGGAATAGTCAATAATACCAATGCCTCCAAAATCTAATATAATTATTGTCCCTTCTGGTTCTTTTTCTAACATACCTTCAATAGCCTCTCGAATCCTTTTGCCTGTTTGGCGAGTGACTAAATTAAAAGAGCCATTGGTAAGGCACGTAGCCATAATATTTTTTAGTTGATAAGTGTTATGCCTGGTCATGGATATTTTACCTCAAATTATTCACTTAAAAGGCTACATCAAGTTTCTTTTCCATTATACTTTATCCTTTTATCAACAGCAATTCTCGGTGAAATTTTGCAGGTAGTATTGACAATGGATCTCAGGCAAAAGCAAAAATGTTTTTCGCCAAGATTCTTGGTAAAGAGAGAATGTAGTGAGGGACTTTAGTCCCGTTATAATGCTTGTGGTTACTATAAGACGCACCTAAAGGTGCTCACTACAGTCTAGTTACATTCACCGAGAATTGCTGTTTTATCAAAAAAACTCTTGACAAATTTATTAAAATGTAGTATATTATTATAATAGAGTTTGTGAGTAAGGCCTATACGGTTCCCAAGGGGACTTTGCTCTGTGAGTTGAAGAATGATCCTTGGGGGGTACCATATAGGGGTCGCAAACTCATTTTTTATGCAGATAAATTCTCCTCCTCAAAACATATCTTTTCCTTGAAAATCTCATACCAGTCTAAATTTTTATTCTCATATTTTCTAAATATTCCCCAACAGAAAAGGTCTACTGCCTGTAGCCCTTTACTCGTTTTGGAATCTAAATGAAAGACATTAAGTTTCACCTTAGGGGAAAGGCTTCCTTCTAATTGATAAAGAAGGTATGCGTCGAATGTTCTTTGTTCTTCTTTGGTCTTACACCGATCAAGAGTTATAATTATTCTGGAACTTGCTTTTTTAAGTGGGCACCTTTCAATTATTAACCTTGCCAGGTAGTTATATAGCCTTTCTTTATCTTTCCTTAAAGTTTCGGGAACTTTCTTTTTGTTGAAAACTACCACATAAAGGCTAAATGGATCATTTTTAATTTGTCTATAAAAGTATCTTTTTGTCCCTATACTTGTTTTAGACCCTTTAAGCTCTAAGGAGATATTCTTTTTTCTGACGTAATTAACCTTACTTTTAAGTGTCCTTGCAACAGCCTTCTCTATGTTTCTAATTACAAAACCACTTTCAATTACCAGCAAAGTTATTATGAAATAGCCAGTCGTCTTCGGCTTTGAGAAATCAAACCCTAAATCACCACTTTCATCAAGATATAAATATAACATTTTCGTATTCATTCTCCAGTTCTTTAAGTTTTTCTAGTTCGGCCCAGGGTCTAATAGAATTACCAATAGTCCTGCCGGGTGCTGGTGAAGAGTATCTTATATAGTTTGATTTTTTATGATTCTCAAGGCTTAAGTTAAGTTGTTGTGACTCCATATGATTCCCATATTTTAACATTATTCTTTTCTCCCTCCGCCAAGAAATTGTATCAAATTATCATCCCATTTTTGAATCATATATACATGTTTACGAGGATTTTTTAATATTTGAGGGTCTATATCAAACTTTAAGTAATATTTGACTCTTTTTAACACATTCAGATTCATTGATTGCCAACAATACCATGCTATTACTCCATCATTTGTATTAGGACCTAAGTTGGTAAAATACCATCCAGTACCATGTGCTGAATCCATTGCTATCCACGGAGCGGATGGCCTAAATTTTCTAGTTCTCATAATATTATCGTAATTTTCTTTACTTGTATAATGGTAAACTATCATTTTTTTATTTCTCCCAAGGGAACTATTGCATATTGTAGATGTTTGACATACTCCGGTATTTCTGCCTCATCCTTCTCATGAACTACAATATCGATTTCTTTTAAGGGACCATGATGAAACTTAGTAAAACAATAGTTAATGGAAATCAGAAGGAGTAGTACGGCTGTACTTATAGATATACCTCCTCGGCCACTACCCAAAATAGGCATAATTAGTTTAGAGATTCTCATAATAGCTGTTTTTTCAAAGATTTGTTCAACACATTTGCAAATGGAGCTCGGTTCTGTTTTAAAGCCAATAGATTCTGCTTTTAATACTGAAGCTATTAATAAAATATTAACATTAAGATTGTAAAAGGAAGATAACTCGATGATAGTGCCTACTGGATAAATTTCGTTATTGTTTCGTTGACAATCTACTTCTCTTTCTTGCAATTGACCTTTAATAAATTGTTTAAGTTCTGAAATTCTATCAGGACAATATGTGATATTAAATGAACCAAATGCAGTTTTAGTATCCACAAGCTCATCAATAAATGTTGCATCAACGGGAAGTACTACTGCTACTGTTTTATCTAAACCTGAAATATCTTCAATCTTGCCTATTTTGATGTTAACTTTATATTTCCCAAATGTAAGAGGAAGAGGTTCATTCTTAATGTTTATTTTTTCCTTCACCCATTTGTTTTGTTTCAGAATTTGAATAACACCACAACCCACAAGCATAACTCCCATTATGAATAATAGCCATCTTGTTAAATCTGTTAGAGTTACTGGAAAACAGAAACCTGTTATTTTATCATATTTAAAAATGGAAGATAAAATGAATAAGAGCCCAACTAATATTGTCAAAACAATAGGATTTTTGGATATTAATATTATAATCTCTTTTATCTCTTTAATCATAACTTGTTCTCCATCCATCAATAATATTTCCCTACAAAATGTTTTTCTATCATCCCCCTAATCTCCTTACCATTTACAAGTTCTACTTCTGTCTTTTTATCAGATTGAGTTGGTATATTATAAATAACAGTTTTGCCAAATGTGTATAATATTATCGTATGTGGTAATCAGTCTAATAACGCCACGACCTATGGATTTAAGTCGATGAGTTTGTAGGAAATTATCCATTTCATCATATCCCTCATCCCTCGGCATCAACAGAACATAATGAAATATTCTAGTACCAATCTCTCTTACAACTAAAATTGGACGACTATCCGATGGATAAGGTTTATCTCTTTTAGCTGCAAATTCGATTTTTATATTTCTGTTTCTCCTGCTGAATACTACGGGTCTAACTTCTTCCTGGCCTATTTTTGTAGGAGATATTTTTTCAAACAGATATGCTCTTTCTGATGAATTAGGTTGAACTTTGAAGAATTGCCTGTTTACATCCACATTAAAATGGATTTGAGTCCATCGATCTCCGGCTTTTGGCACCTCAGCAACCAACATCTTTGAATTTTCTTCGACAGGTATTATTTCAATCTCCTCTTTCTCCTCCTCAGATATTTCTTCTGGTTCAACTTCCTCGATAATTTTCCGCTTTCTCCGAATAATTCTATTTTGTCTGGCGAGTTCTATTATTTCATCATTAATTTCTTTTAAAGAATCCGAATGGATTTCTAAAAACCGCTCCATATCTCCAAGATCAACTTCTTCACCTGGCTCGGAAATAAAAACAGAATAAGCTTCAATATTATTTTTTAATCCTCCATGAGTAAGATTACCTGAACCAACAATGATAACTTGTGTTCCATCATTTCGAATAAAGTGGACAATCTTGGGATGAAAAACACCTTCCATTCGTTTATAAAATATTTTAACTTTGAAATTTTCGTATTCATTTTCCAGTTCTTTAAGTTTTTCTAGTGCAGCAGGATCAGTAATAGCATCTATTCCAATAATTAAATCAGTACTACCTCGTTGCAAAAACCTTCTAACATCCGGATCGTCCAAGAGACCACCTATTCCTGGTCGAGAAGCAAAAGCGAATATGCCTCTCCATAATATGGTCTCCGGGAAAATTAATTGATCGATAATAGCCTCAATAAGATAATGTGGATTTTGACTATGTGGATCCTGAATGTAAAAATTATATTGCATTTTTATCCCCCTGTTGTGATTCACTCATCAACTCTGAATAGAACTTCACCGTTTTTCCTTTTGCCTTCGTCTTTGGTGGCTTCATAAAAATCAAAATATGCTCATGGACATTTTTAAAAAGAAGGTTAGGTGGATATGGATAACTTCCAAATATCGGTCTTTGAGAACCCCAGGAGCCCCACTTACCACCAGTGCCGTTTTTATTCCAAATAACCTCATTTACTAATACAAAACCAATATCCCTTAACCGAATAATAAAATCTGCTGCTAAAGGAAAAGTCAGAAGACCATAATCGGTATGCTGGTTTACATTAGCAGTTACTAGACATATTTTGCGACCAGGCATTAACACCCTATAACATTCTTCAAAAACAGGTTGAATTTCCTCAAAGAATTTCGTGTACATATTAATATTGCCCAGATTGATCTCTTTATTCCCATAATCTGCTTTATTCCAATAAGGTGGACTTGTTACAATGAGTGCAATAGAATTATCTTCAACAAAACCTAACTCCCTACTGTCACCGATGTTAGTAACAAGCTTATCTCCAGGATTAATATTTTTTTCTTCCAGATCATTTCTCAGGATATTAAGATAATCCTCATTTTGTTCAACACAAATAGCTTTTCTATCTAATTCCAGAGCAATCCTGCCCGTAGTTCCAACTCCTGCAAAAGGGTCTAACACTGTTTCCCCGACAAAAGTAAACATTTTTATTAGTCTTTTAGGAATTTCCTCTGGAAAAACAGCCGGGTGTTTAGGATGTTTGATATTTGCAATCTGCCATACCGTCAATGTATATTCGCGCCACTCATCCTTTGTAATTTTACTCCGCTCCTTTATTTTTGAATCCATATATTACAACTCCTTTGTTTTGTTATTTTTCTTTGTATCAATTTCATTTTCTCTTCCGCAGACAATTATAGATCTCGTCAACTCTTTGAAATAAGTATATTTTTCTGTCGGCATATCAACAAGTTCTAATAATATTCTGTCAATCTCATTTATATTCTCTTCAGCGTTATAAGGACAATAGGTAATAGACTTTACTTTGGAATTATTACTGACTATGGGTTTTTTACTAATAGATTCCCATAGTTTAATGCTGTTTTCTTCTACAATAGTTTTTTGCTTTGGGGACAAATCATTAATACTATAAGGCACTCTTTTTATAAAGGAAAGATTTAAATGAAAACCATCCCCTTCAACTCGCCAAAGCCAATATAGTATCCTGCTTGTAAGTATGCCATAGGCAATATTTGCATCTTTTTCAGTTTTAAATGAGATCGGAAATAAAGTTGAATATGAATTTTCTTCGTCATTTGTGGAATATGGGTTAAATCGATATATTGAAAGCCAATTATATGAGGTCCTCCCGACAAATATCCTGTTTGGAGTATGCTTATTAGAATTATCTTCAATAATATCTTGCCTTAATCGACTCTTTCTGTTTAATAGTTTAAAATATAAAGTTTTTTCAAAATCAGTTCCGATTTTAGGAATGCTTTGTTTTATATTAAGATTTTCTAAACAAGTATGTGTTATGTTTTTAAAAAGAGATGTGCGATTTCTACTGTTCCATCGCAACAACGGAGTTGTAAAAATAGATTTTTTATTGTTCTTGTTTTGGTCAATGAATATAATCGTGTTTCGTGTTTTAACATCATCACCAAATAATGAATCCGGAGTTCTATCAAAATTAGTAAAGTAGCAAATTCTATTAATGTTCATAATGTCTTCCCTGATTTTACAAAATTCCCGGCCAGTATTGTAAGTAATTGAAAGAGGAACAACTATAGCACCCGCAGAGTGTTGAGGCTTGCATACAGACCACATTATTCTAATAAAATCCGGATATAAATAATCCCCCCTAATTCTTTTAGAATACGGAGGATTTGTAACAAAAAAGGTGAAATCATTTATTATAGAAAATATCTTTTTTATGAGACTCCTATTTAATTTTGTAGCATCCATGACTGCGAGATTTTTTTTAATTGTTTGATAATAATACCAGGGTCTATCAATATTAACATCAGTTTGACTTAAGCAAAATGTTAATAAATTAAACGCACTGGATTGAATTGCCTGTCTACTAATATCTATACCATATATCTTTTCTTTGATAAATCGTATTATATCCTCTATTCTATTGGGTATGAATTTTTCGTTGATATAGTATTCTACGATTGTTTTTAAAAATAATCCAGAACCACAGGCAGGATCTATCCATTCACCCTGTAAAAAATCTAACCTATCCTTTTTCTTTTCAACAATATTTTTTATCATGAAATACGCAACATCTGATGGTGTATAATAAATACCAAATTCCCGTTTTTTCATTCGCTCAAATCCATTTTTCAAGAATAGTTCATTGTCCGTTTCATAAATTTCTAATATATATGGATATAGATCTAAAAACATCTCATTATATGATAACTCGCATAATGATTGAGTGCTTATATTATTTAGCCATTTTTCTAAGGGGTTAATGTCTAATTTAATATACCCATTATAAAACCACATTACACTTTCTAATAAGCCTGCATTTTTATTTACATTATTGGTAGAAACTCCTGTGAGCCACATACTTAAAATGGCATTTGTGAGAAGATTTACATTCTTTCCATAATCGGTAGGTGTATTTTCTATTAATGGTGTGTGAACATTAAGATTGTTTTTATAGAAATGGCTTAATTCTTCTAACATATTGAGTTCTTTAGCCCTTTTCTTCATTTCTGCAGATATTGTTAAAATCTTTTCAGCCCAGGGTCTAATAGAATTACCAATAGTCCTGCCGGGTGCTGGTGAAGAGTATCTTATATAGTTTGATTTTTTATGATTTTCAAGGCTTAAGTTAAGTTGTTGTGGCATATTAGCTCATTTCCTTTCTTTAGTTACATCAACTTGATAACAGCAAAAATTAAAATGAATTTAGTAGTTTTTCTAATTGTTTTGAAATTACGAGGGAATTTTCCAAATTGATTCTGGCTAACCGTTTTGCCTCAGCAATTAGTTTTTTTTGCACATCCTCAATTCTCTTCGCATCTTCTAATGGCTTGGGAGATGAGTCTATAGCAATCACTCTCTGTAAATTGTCTCTTATTTGCCTAATATTTGCATAGTGATAAGATAAATTAAATACTAATTGGCTATTACCCAATAGTCCTAACCAGCCTATGTTTATCATTGAGTCCCAAGAATCGGTTATAAAATAACAAAAATCACCCTGATATTTACTTTCAGGTAATTGAGAAAATTTAGCAAGAAAATCATCATCCCATTTTATCTCATTAATAATACTTTGAATTAGTTCTCTTTTTCGTTTCTTATCTTCGTCAGTACTAAAAAGATATGATGATTTGGTATAGGTTAGAATCTCTTGACTCGTTTTAATCTGATTCCCTAATGATTCAACTTGCTTCTTCTCCTGGTTTAACATTTCAGATAATATCTCTACTTGATGACGGATATTTTTAAGAGTTTTCTCAGTATTGGTAGCAATAGAATCTGCTCTAACGAGTTGGGTATAGGACAGATCATTATTCTTTTTCATTTGTAATTGTTGTTGTTGAAATAATTGTGTTTGTGTACCCATTTCATTAAATAACTTGGCGACATTCTCAGCATTTTTCTGAGATTCACGACGAGTATCATTAAGTGCCACAATAGCAACAAAACAGGCAACGGTAGTCATAAAGCAGGAAATGATAGTCATAAAATTCATAATATTAGAGAATGTAAAAGTTCCTTTCTCTCTCTTCCTATCAGTAACATACCATATAAGTAAGATTATTCCATATAAACTGAGTCCCCCTAAAAACCAACCTATCATTAAGCCTAACATCTTTTCTTAACATCCTTTCTTAAGATTAAGGTTTCAATGCGTTCAATTGAACTCATAAATAATATACCATATTATTCTAAATCTGTCAAGTGTTTTTTTTAAATTTTTTTAAATTTTTTCACGAAATTTCAGGAAGGATAATACTTATTTGTGTTCCTGGGAAGAAACTAAGTGCAGATTGTTGAGGTTTAGTAGTATCCCATTCAGGCACTATGCCCAGTTTAGCTGTTCCTGAGCGAATCATAAACTTACCACCCCATTTTTGTACCAATTTTCTTACATTTGTTAGTCCATGCCCTCTACCTATATCATCATACCGGGATGCACCTTCAAATAAAGCAAGCCTGATTGCTTCCAAATCGGACCAATCTTTATAACGACTACTGTACTTATGGGTAAGAGAGTCTTTTATTCCTATCCCTAAATCCATAACCGCAATCTTTACCACATACTTGCCTAACCTTTTTTCGTAAAGGTACCTTTGAATGCCCACATACCCCGCAGATTGGCTATGTTCCGGAATATTCTGACAAATTTCTGATAAAGCGACAATAAAGGAATCAATGGCTTGAGTATCATAGTTAAGATTCGTCTTTAAAATAGTTTCTGCCCTTTGTTTTACTCTGTCCACAATAGTATGAATATCATCTGTCCCTTCTATCTTTGTAATTTCAAGCAAGACATCTGAGTGTCTACTTCGCAAGAACCGATCTTCTATTTTTATAGTGGAAGTATCTATTTCAAAGACATTGCCTGCCTTCTCCAAAAAGTCCATCCGCTCAAGATACTTTAACACATCTGTTAATTGAGGCAAGATAAGTATTGGAATAATGTCTGATTCCTTCTTCAAATACCAACCGATTTCCAATAACCCAACCATCCCATAAGGGTCGATAAACTCAGCTTTGGCTATATTGATAATGGCTCCATTTTTTATACTATCCTTCTTAGAACTTAATTGGGAAAATAGCCTTTCAAATGTATTTTCATCTAAGGATGTTGGTGAGGATAAACTATCTGCTATGCGATCTATAATCTTCATCATCAGCTCCTTTCAATCCCACCTCATAGGGGTAGCATTTACTGCTTCACAACATGAAGCCATAGATAATGTTCTCTAACTCCAGACTTCTCCAAAGTTGAGGTGTCGTTCGCTATAAGATATGGCATTTCAATTAGTTACGAGAATGTCGTTAAATTGGACATTTGCAAATTTCTTGACTCTGTAACATATTGAATTTAAAAGAGAGATTTTTTGCAATGATTTTGGCTAAAAATTCAACGTGTTTAAAATCAAGAAGTTATCGCTAAAGCTAATGTCCAAAAATTTGGAGTCAGGTTGGAGAAGTCTGAACTCATTATAATTTTTCGATAAGAGTGACTGGACTCTCTGGTTTGATAAAGGTATAAAGTATGCTAAAACAAACATACAGAGCATTAAAATAAGTTTATATACTTCTTTCATGATTTTCTCCTGCCTTGTTTTTAGCTAAAGCACCAAAAGAAGCGGTAATAATAGTCTTACCCGTGCCTCCTTTACCGCTGATAACAACAAGCTCTTTCATTAGTTTGTTCCTTTACCTTTTCTTCCGCATATAACCACAAAACCACCCTGACCGTATCCCTGCCGATGGGGTTCTACTTCCTTTAAAATCTTCGGCAAAGAAAAGATGGTCTGGCTGGTTGTTATCTCCTTAAAATCGTTCACCTTCAGCAACTCTATTTACCAAATACTTTTGTTAAGGATGTAACCTCAATTGCATTTGTCATTTCACTTGCTCCGCCATAACTTAAAATGTAACAACTTTATCGCTTTCTTTTATTATTTCGTACATATCTTTCATCGTAGAAATCGGACACATTTCCGACCCTTCTTCCTCCCTTGATCTTATACACGTTCCACAGGCATAAATCTTACCGCCGGATTTCATAAATTTTTCTGCCTGCTCAATCGTATTGAATTTTTCAGTGCTTATTTTTTGATATTCAACGCCTTTTCCCATAAAAAAGCATTTAACCTCATCTTTCTGATTCAAACAAAAATTTCCATACCTTAAAGCATTCCAGCATGTTTCCGCATCATTAGTTGAAATAATCAATCCAATTTTCACGGTAAGCCTCCTCGTATAATATGTTTAATATAGTTATTAATTAATTTATAATTAATATTTAATAATATTTCTCTCCTCATGGGAGAGTTTATGAAATCTTTGATTGTGAACAAAAAGAAACTTGACTTTTATG
>JBFLYA010000072.1 GCA_040757115.1 bacterium
TATAGCATAGAAGGAGGCCAATCTCAATCATTTCTGTTAAAAAATCTACAGATTTTTTAACAGATTAACTACTGATATATCAAAGGGTTAACGCTATTCTGGTTAGCCTACTTGCCGATTTCAGGATTAAAGCATGGCTTAAGGTTGTAAATAGCAACAATCAAGAAGTGATAATGCTGACGTCATTACTAAATCTCTCTAATATTATACTACCACCTAATTTTGATTCAGGGATTGTAAATTTATTCAACTATACCTTTCCAGCAAATTTACCTCTAATGAATATTGAAATAGGCGGAAGGATATTAGACTCAATTACTGGTGACCATTTAGATTCTGACATTGAAACATGCACCTATACACCTTAGTTCAACTCCCAAAAAAAACAGGCAGGTATGTAGTGTTTTTCTGCATACCTGCCTGATGAGATTATTGATGTATTAAATCTGAAGTTGTTTTTATCTTGCCTTTATCATTCCACCATTTTCTTAAGTTCATTCAACTTATTCATCGCTTCAAGGGGAGTTAACCTGTCTAAATCAATCTCCTTCAATTCCTCAACCACCCTATGGGATTGAGGCTCAAAAAGGGTTAATTGCACAGGTTGGTGTTTAATTGATGATACCGCTGTTTCCTCACCAATATTACTCATCTCAAGACTACTCAATATCGCGGTGGCCCTTTTTATGACTTCTGGAGGTAAGCCTGCCAGTTGGGCAACATGGATACCATAACTTCTGTCTGTTCCGCCTTTAATTATCTTTCGTAAAAATATTATTTTGTCATTCCATTCTTTAACCGCGATATTGTAATTTTTTATCCTTTCCAACGAAAATTCTAACTCAGTCAATTCATGGTAATGGGTAGCAAATAGTGTTCGTGCCTGAAGGCGAGGGTTATTATGAAGATACTCAGCCACTGCCCAGGCAATACTGACTCCGTCAAAAGTGCTTGTTCCCCGACCTACCTCGTCTAAAATAAGCAGGCTTTTAGGTGTAGAATTATTCAAGATATTGGCCGTTTCAATCATCTCCACCATAAATGTGCTTTGTCCTTTAACCAATTCATCCGAGGCGCCAACTCGAGTAAAGATACGGTCAACAATACCAATGGTAGCCGAAGAGGCAGGAATAAAACTACCCATTTGTGCTATTAAAACAATCAATGCTACCTGACGAATATAGGTTGATTTTCCAGCCATATTTGGTCCGGTAATAATTAAAATTTGTTCTGTATTGGCGTCAATAAAGGTATCATTTGGCACAAACCGTTCACCAACCAATACCTTTTCTACAACTGGATGTCTGCCATCTTTAATTGAAATGATATTTTCATTATTAACCTCTGGCTGGATATAATCATTCTCAACGGCTACCTGTGAAAGGGATAAAATAACATCTAACAAGGCAATGGCATTGGCTACCTTTTGAATGCGTTTTACCTCAGTGATTATTTGTGTCCGAACCTTTAAAAATATTTCATACTCAATTTCGACAATTTTATCTTGAGCATTCAGGATTTTCACCTCCCATTCCTTTAATTGTGGAGTAATGAACCTTTCGGCATTAGTTAGAGTCTGTTTGCGGATATAATCTTGAGGCACAAGAGCTAAATTAGGTTTAGTTACCTCAATGTAATAGCCAAAAACCTTATTATACCCTACCTTCAAGGAATTAATCTTCGTGCGTTTAATCTCTTCTTGCTGAAGTCTAACCAGCCAGTTTTTTGCATCTTTACTGATATTTCGTAACTCATCCAATTCTTGAAAATACCCTTCTTTGATTAAGCCACCATCTCGTAAAGAAAGTGGTGGTGAGTCAACTATCACCTTTTCAATTAATTCGGTTACATCACTTAAATCCTCTAAATTTTCTTCTATCTCCTTTATAATTCTGGAATTAAATGGCTTTAATATATCTCTTATCTTCGGGGTTATTTTCAGTGATTCTTTTAAAGCGACCAGGTCGCGGGCATTGGCTAAATTGGTATCTAATCTGCTAATGAGTCGTTCGATGTCGTGGATATTTTTCAGGAGAGAAAATAATTCATCTCGAAGGGTAGGAGAGGCGACAAATTCACCAATACCCTGTTGGCGATATGTTATTTTTTCTACACTTATCAAGGGTTGCTGTATCCATTCTCGAAGTAATCTGCCGCCCATGGCGGTAATAGTCTTATCTAAAACCCAGATAAGCGAACCTGTCTTTTCACCACTACGGATGGTTCTGGTTAATTCTAAATTTCTTAATGTAGCGGCATCTAATATCATAAAATCAGAGGTAGTGTAAGGTGTAAGTTTATTGACATAGGTTAGTCCAGAGCGTTGAGTTTCCTTAAGATAATGAATAATAGCACCAGAAGCCCCAATTCCTATATGAAGGTTTTCACAACCAAATCCATCAAGGGATGAGGTGCCAAAAAGCTCACATAAGGTATTAAATCCGGTTGAATGACTAAATATCCAATCATCCTGAAAGGTAATAGTAGTGGCTAATTGGGTTACCAATTCATCTTCCTGTAATGAAAGTGGAATAAGGCATTCTTGAGGGTTAATTCGGGTTAATTCAATGAATAATTCTGTTGGGTTGGATAACTCTGTTACTTTGAATTCGCCAGTAGAAGGGTCGATAAACGAAAAACCAATTTTATTATTATTTTTATTGATAGCGGCTAAGTAGTTATGAACTTTATCTTCAAGTAATGATGGATTAAGCACTGTTCCTGGAGTAATAGTTCGGATTATTTCCCGTTTAACTATGCCTTTAGCTAATTTAGGGTCTTCTACTTGTTCACAGATAGCTACTTTTTTGCCTGCCTTTATTAGCCTTGAAATATAGCCATCGGCAGAATGATAAGGCACACCGGCTAAAGGTACTTTATCACCTTTTATCGTCCCTCTTGATGTTAGTGTAATCCCCAATATTTTAGAGGCAATCTTTGCATCATCAAAAAACATCTCATAAAAATCACCCAGTCGAAAGAATAAAATAGTATCCTTCATTTGCTGTTTAATTTGCAAATATTGCCGCATCATAGGTGTTAACTGGTCCATATTGTTCTCCTGAAAATAGGAAGTAGAGAGTAGAAAGTAGAGAGTAGAGAGAAAATCTGTAACCGTTCACCGTAGAGACACAGAGACGCAGAGAAAAAATTAAAATCTATTCACCAGAGACAGAAATTTCCTTTTTTTGTGCATTTCGGGTCTTTCCCTGTTTATTAATCTTTTAATACTTACTTTTGACTAACTGTTTTTAAGCCTTTTTAAACACCGAAAAACGCGAAAAACACGAAAAAAAAGATATTTTCCTCTCTGTTTCTCTGCGTCTCTGCGGTAAAGGATTACCTAAACGGTTACCTTTTTCCTGATTCCTAAGATACTCAAAAAGAATGATGAAAATATGACTTGAATGCCAATGACTATAAAAGTTAAAGCGACTAAGCCAGTTCGCACCTCACTTAACGGACCAAAATTGCCTGCTATCCATCGAATTAAGATATAAACATTTATCCCTAATCCTAATAAGGTAACTAATGCACCAATAATTAACCCTCTTTCTAAATTGAAATAATGTGAAAACCATTCGATAAATCTATCGCTTTCTTCAAAATGTTCAGTTAGAGAGTAGCTTTTAGCATACAATCCAAGATTAACAATTTGAAAGCCCAGAATAGCCAACAGGCTACCTAACACCATATAATGAATATCAAAATGTAGATTTCCTATTTTGAGTGGTCCCGGGAGTAAGACAAGTAAAAAGACTAATCCAATAAAGAATAGGATTATACCTGGTATTAAAAATAAATAGGTAGGGGAATACAACAGCATAAACCTGAGATGTCGCCAGCCATCTTTAAATGAGGCAAGTTTTGATTCTCCTTCTCGTGGATGATAGGTGATGGGTAGTTCTTTAATTTTAAGTTTAAGTTTCAATGCCTTAATGACCATTTCAGAGGCAAATTCCATACCGATAGTTTTAAGGTTCATTTTTTTATATGCCTCTTTAGTTACCGCTCGCATACCACAATGAGCATCCGATATTTTGCCATGAAAAAATAAGTTTAAAATCCCTGTAAGTATTGGATTACCGATATATCGATGTAACCAGGGCATAGCCCCGGTTAAGATTTTACCTTTAAATCGACTACCAATACAAAACTCATATCCTTCTCTGAGCGGGATTAAAAATTTACCTATTTCTTGCAAATCATAGGTATTATCGGCGTCAGCCATAATGATATATTTTCCATTAGCCTCTTCCAAACCCATCAGATAGGCACTACCATAACCTTTTATAGGTTGATATACTACCTTAGCACCAAGTGATTTAGCGATATTATCTGAATTATCCGTAGAGCCGTTATCAACGACAATCACCTCTCCTTCTACACCTTCATCTTTAAAGGATTTTAGTGCCTTTTTAATACAAATTCCGATAGTATCTTTCTCATTCAAGCAGGGCATAATTACAGATACATCCATTGTTCACTCCTTATCAGCATATAACCTGTAACTGTGATTCAGACACTGGACATCAGACACAAGACTATAGACTCTATACCCAAATAAATTGAGTTTGCAAATATTTTGCTCTAAAAAGGGATCAAGGATTCAAGGGGTCAAGGATTCAAGGGAGGTGAAAAATAAGATGTTCACTCGACCCCTGGATCCCTTGAATCCTTTCAAGAAAGTTTTTGCAAACCTGTTTTCTTTGAGTATAAATCGTAACTCGTGTCCCGTAAACCCGTAGAATTATATGATGGTTAGCCAGTAAGTTAATTATACAAAAATAGTTATTATTTGTCAATTTAAAAAATTTTCTGAAGTAAGAGGTTAGTAAAGTGAGAGGATTAATCTGATTTTCAAAAGAACCACGGAAATACAGAAATTATGAAGCACGGAAATTTGATAGAGTAATTCTATGAATAGAAAGGGATGTCCATCAATTTTTGTAACCGTTCACCGCAGAGATACAGAGACGCAGAGAAAAAATTAAAATTTATTCACCAGAGACAGAAATTTCCTTTTTTTGTGTGCATTTCGGGTCTTTCGTTGTTTATTAATCTTTTAATACTTACTTTTGACTAACTGTTTTTAAGCCTTTTTAAACACCGAAAAACGCGAAAAACACGAAAAAAAAGGTAACCGTTCAGCCACAGAGGCACAGAGTTCACAGAGAATTAGAGAAATTAGCTATAAATGGACACGAATTAACCTGTGCCATTCGATAAATGTAGTGCGAACCTTTAGGTTCGTTTTCCTGCTTGCCAGAAGCGAGGCTAAAGTCTCGCACTACAAATCTTTTCCACCTGTGCGATTAGACTAATTCATCGCAGAGACACAAAGGAAAAATATAATGTCAAATGTAAAATAGGAAATGAAAAATGGGAAATTTTAGTACTTCGCAAGATTCATTACCTTTCAGTTATACACTTTCATTTTTCATTTTACATTATCCATTTTACATTTAACCGCACAGGTCGAATCTTTTTATTATTCGTGTTCATTCGTGGTTATATATTTCCTCTGTGTTCTCTGTGACTCTGTGGCTATATCCTGAACGGTTACAAAAAAAGATATTTTCCTCTCTGCGAACTCTTGCGTCTCTGCGGTAAAGGATTACCTGAACTGTTACTCTTCCTTACTTTCCTTTAAACTTGCCCCAATAAAATCTCTAAATAATGGATGAGGATTGGTCGGTTTAGATTTGAATTCAGGATGAAATTGAGTGGCAACAAACCACGGGTGGTTTTTTAACTCAATTATCTCAACTAAATTATCATCTAACGATAGCCCACTAAAAATAACATTATGTTTTAATAGTATTTTTCGATATTTATTATTTACCTCATATCTATGTCTGTGTCGTTCGGAGATTATCTTTTCACCATAGGCTTTATGAGCAAAAGAACCGTGTCCAAGTTTAGCCGGATATCGTCCCAAACGCATTGTGCCACCCTTCTCTTTTGTGTTTTTTTGTATTTCCATTAAATCGATGACCGGATGCGGTGTATTGGGGTCAATCTCTGAGCTATTGGCATTTTTTAGTCCAGCAAGATTTCTTGCTAATTCTATCACCGCACATTGTAACCCTAAACATATTCCCAAAAATGGTATTTTATTCTTTCTCGCATAAGAAACTGCTTCAATCTTTCCCTCAATCCCTCGATATCCAAAACCTCCAGGAACTAATATCCCATTGACATCTTTAAATGCTTTATCTATCTTTTTTTGGGTGTTAAGTTCTTCTGAATCAACCCATTTAATATGAACCTTCACTTGATGAGGAACACCACCATGAATTAGTGCCTCAACAATGCTTTTGTAGGCATCTTGAAGCTGGATATATTTTCCAACCACAGCGATATTAACCGACGAATCGGGACTTTTAATAATATTGATTACCTTATTCCATTGTTCTTCTTGAGGGATGGATTCATAAGGCGGGGAAAGATTCAATAATTTTATAATAATCTTATCCAGCCCCTGTTTTTTAAATATTAATGGGACCTCATAAACACTACTGACATCATAGGCATCAATTATTGCCTCTTTATCCACATCGCAAAATAAGGCAATTTTATCCTTGAGTTCTGATAGTAGGGGTTTTTGCGTTCGACATAGAATAATATCCGGAGCAATACCAATCTCACGAAGTTTCATAACTGAATGTTGAGTAGGTTTGGTTTTAATTTCGTTTGAGACACTTATAAATGGGACTAAAGTAAGGTGGATATAAAGGACATTTTCTTTGCCAACATCTTTACGGAATTGTCTAATTGCCTCCAAAAAAGGTAATCCTTCAAAATCCCCAACTGTTCCACCAATTTCACCAATAACTACATCCACATCATCTTTGGATAGTTTTAATATTCCCGCTTTAATCTCGTCAGTGATATGTGGAATTACCTGGACAGTCTTGCCAAGATAATCGCCCTTTCTTTCTTTAGTTATGACTGAATAATAAACCATTCCGGCAGTGATATTGCTTTCTTTATTGATAATTGAGTTAGTAAATCGCTCATAATGTCCTAAATCAAGGTCTGTTTCTGCTCCATCATCCGTAACATAGACCTCACCATGTTGATAAGGGCTCATTGTGCCGGGGTCAACATTTATGTATGGGTCAAGTTTTTGCATTCGGATTTTTAGTCCTTTGTTTTCTAATATATGTCCAATAGATGCGGCGGCAATGCCTTTACCTAAAGATGAGACAACACCACCGGTGATAAAGATAAATTTTGTCATATTACCTCTTCCCTGATTACCAATTACTGATTACCTGTTTTCTTACCTTCTCTAAATCATCTTCAGTATCCACTCCTATTGATAAATATTCAGTTTCAACTACCTTAATTTTATATCCATTTTCTAATACCCGTAATTGTTCTAATCCTTCTGTTTGTTCAAGGGGAGTGGCTGGTAGTTGAACTAATTTTAATAAAAAATCCTTGCGATAAACATAAAGTCCAATATGTTTATAATTCTCATAATGAAATTGATGTCTAAAAAAAGGTATTGGTGAGCGAGAGAAATAAAGGGCAAAATCATCTTTATCCGTAACTATTTTAACGACATTAGGATTAGATAATTCAGTTTGGTCTGTTACTTTGTGTTTAAGGGTAGTCATATAAATGGTTGGGTCGGTCAGGAGAGGTTTAACTGCCTCATCAATCGCAGAAGGTGAAATTAGAGGTTCATCACCTTGAACATTAACTACAATTTCTACATCAAGTTGTTCTGCGACTTCCGCGACTCTTGAAGTTCCTGATTGATGTTCTCTTAAGGTCAAAAATACCTCTCCGCCAAAGTTTTTAACCCTGTCATAAATTTGTTGTGAGTCAGTGGCAACAATTAATGCCTCTAAAGTCTTAGATTTTTTCGCCCCTTCATACACCCATTGAATCATTGGTTTATCTAATATTTTAGCCAATGGTTTGCCGGGAAATCTTGTTGAAGAAAATCTTGCGGGAATTATCCCCACTATTTTCATCTTTTATTTCTGTTCCTTCCAGATATTAAAATATCCTAAAGCAAATAGGGTTAAGACGAGCACTGGACACACGACTATTACCCATCCTCTCCACCAATTATAACCTTGTGGGAATATGGTGAAAAAGGTTATTATTCCTGTAATTATCCAGACTAAAAGTAATAATGTTACTCCCGCAACTACTCGTAATCTAAAATTACTTGCCTTTTTGTCAAGGTCTGTTGTTTCATACCAGAGTTGTAATTTAACCAGTTCTTCACCCAGTTCATCTAACGCGCCTTTCTGGAATTTCTCTTTTAATGATTTAATCAATTCCGATAATTCTATAGGTACTGTTGTTGGTTTTTTCTGGTTCGCCATTTCCTCTAATATCTTTTCAATCTGTAAGATACATTCTTCTTTTTGTTGTAAATCTAATTTCGCATCCTCTTTAAGTGAAAGTTCAACATCTTCTAACGGGACTTCTGGAGGAATATACATCGTTAATTTTACCCCTTTTTGTCTGCCTACGGAACGAATAAGTCGATATATTCTGGCGACAGAGATAGGTTGTTTGTTAATTAAATCCCTTTTTAATATCTCAATGAGTTTCTTCATCGCTTTTTTACTCTTAGTCAAAACATCCATTAATTTGCTACTTATAATCCAACTGACGAGAGCTGTTAAAAATATCCCCAGTAACATTCCCACGAGTAATGTTCCCAGAGTTGCTAATTGTTGTTGCACAACATTTATATTCATTTTTTTTACCTCCATTTGTTTGGTAATTTAGAGTTCTGCAAAACTAAGAAACTGTAGTTTTTAAGCGGGTATTTAAAACCTCTATTTTTATCAAATTCCTCCAAATATCAAAATGCAAAACTCGTTTATAGTTTATAGTGTATAGTTTATAGTTTAGGGTTTATAGTGTATAGTTTATAGTGTATAGTTTATAGTCCTTCAACTATCAACTATCAACTATAAACTATCAACTATCTTTGCCAAAGTTCAGTAAAATTATCTTTTTCCTTTCAGCGTTAAGATACTTGAAGCAAAGATATTACCAGATTCCTCCAACTCTTTGAGAAACCATGCTACTTCCTATTGCTCACCAATTCTTTGAGAAACACTATCCTTTGGCAACTTATCGATGAATTCTATAAGTCGCAGAGTGAAGTTATACAATCTTTTCTTGAAGTCCTTTTTGAAATTTGATTTGTAATTTTGCATTTTGATATTTAATATTTATTTGCTGTCTCCCCCAAATCCTATTTTGCAGAACCCTATCGGTAATTAGTTACCAGTTACTTATTATATCTCTCAATAATCGTTTGAATTAAATTAGTGGTTGATTTACCTTTAATTTCTGGAATGGTCAATACTTTTCCACCAGCAGAGGTGACAATTTCTCGACCTTTTATTTCATTTAATTGATAATCACCTCCTTTAACTAATACATCGGGAATTAACTCCGAAATTATTCTGACCGGGTCAATCTCTTCAAATATAAGCACATAATCAACGCAAGATAAAGCAGAGAGGATATAGGCTCTATCTTCTTGAGGCATCAGAGGTCTTGTATCCCCCTTAATCTTTTTGATAGATTCATCACTATTAATGGCAACAATTAAAATATCACCATAAGTTTTTGCCTCTTCAAGGTATTTTATATGACCATAATGCAAAATATCAAAACAGCCATTGGTAAAAACTATTTGTTTGTCCTGATTTTTTAGATCGGATATTATATTTTTTAATTCCTCAAGGGTTTTAATTTTAGTCAAGTTTTTTAATTCTTTCCTGCAATTCATCTATTTTTAATGTTGCGGTGCCTACTTTTTCGACGACGATTCCCGCAGCACAATTAGATAATCTGGCACAGGTTTTCATATCCAACCCTGCACCTAAAGCCATTGCCATCACCGCTACAACCGTATCTCCAGCTCCCGTAACATCATAAACCTCTTTAGCAATCGTTGGGATATGCGTCACATCGCCATTTTGCTCAAATAGAGTCATACCTTCTTCGCCTCTGGTGATAAGGACTCCTTTAGCTTCTAATTGGGCTAAAATACTTTTGCCAACATTAATCAAAGATTCATCATCAACTATTTTTTTACGGGTTAGAGTTTCTGCCTCTTTAAGATTAGGGGTGATTACTGTTATTCCTTTGTAACTCAGGAAATGACTTTCTTTGGGGTCAACTATTATTGGTAGATTATATTTTTTAGTTAGAGGGATAATTTCTTCTAACAATCTTGCATTAATGACCCCTTTACCATAATCAGAGATAACAATACTCTGAATATCTTCGATGACCATTCTACAAAAACTCAATATTTGTTTACAAACCCATTCATCGATATTAGAGCGTTGTTCGCGGTCAACCCTGACTATTTGTTGGGAATGACCAATAATTCTTGATTTTAATGTTGTCGGTCGTTCGCTATCAATCACTACGCCATCAATTTCAATTCCTTTTGCTTTAAAATCTGTAAGTAATTTTTTCCCGGTTCCGTCATCTCCAATTACACCAGTGGGATATATTTTCCCTCCTAATGAATAGATGTTATTAATTACATTTCCCGCTCCGCCTGGAGCATAGGTGATTGAAGTTACCTCAACCACAGGCACTGGCGCCTCAGGTGAAATACGCTCTACTTTACCGTAGATAAATTCATCTATCATCAAATCGCCAATAACTAATATTTTGACACCTTTAAATTTATCAATCGCCCTGGCTAATTTATCCATTATTCAAAAACCTCCATCTTTTGTAAGTGTTCAGGATGTAATAAAGGGAAAAGGTAACTGTTCACCGCAGAGACACAGAGACGCAGAGAAAAAATTAAAAACTATGGACGATACTCATAAATCTGGTTACAATGTGCTATGTATTTCAATGTCTGCATCAATAATCTTTTATGTGCTCTAATTTATTTCTATGTCTTCTCTGTTCCTCTGCGTCTCTGCGGTAAATTACCCCCCTGAACGGTTAAGTGAAACCCTATTCTGTCTATTGTCTTCTAATTTTATCACAAAGGTTATATTCTGTCAACAAAATTTTACTTGACCGATTTTGACAACAGGCAGTCACTCTAAAGATTTCTTGTTTAAATGTCGATAAAAGAATAAGAGGGTTTTAACAATGGCATATAAATCTTTTCAGGAATTTATACAAGAACTTGAAAGAATAGGAGAATTAAAACGGATAAAGAGTAAAGTTAGTCCTATATTAGAAATTACCGAGATTACAGATAGATTCTGTAAAAATCAGGGGCCGGCGTTACTATTTGAGCAAGTAGATGGGGCTTTAATTCCTGTTGTTACAAATGCTTATGGCTCAATGGAAAGAATGGCATTGGCTTTAGGGGTAGAAAATCTCAATAAAATAGTTACTGAGATTGAAAATCTTATAAATACCGAAGTTCCAGATAATTTAATAGATAAACTTAAATTAATTCCTAAAGTATCTCAATTTGCCTCATTCATTCCTAAGAAAGTATCAGCAGGACTTTGCAAAGAAATAATTATTGATAATCCTGATTTGAGCATTTTACCTATATTAAAATGCTGGCCTGAAGATGGAGGTAAGTTTATTACCCTGCCTATTGTTATTACTAAAAATCCCAGAACAGGTATCCGTAATCTGGGGATGTATAGAATGCAGGTGTATGATTCAAAGACTACAGGTATGCATTGGCATCCACATAAAGTTGGGGCAAAACACTTTCAATTATATAAAGAAGTCGGAGAAAAGATGCCTGTTGCTGTTTGTTTAGGTGGTGACCCGGCAATTACTTATGCCGCCACTGCCCCTTTACCAGAAGAAATAGATGAATTGCTATTTGCTGGATTTTTACGAAAAAAACCTGTAGAAATTACCCAATGTCAAACAATTGATTTAGAAATTCCTGCTGACTCAGAGATAGTCTTAGAAGGTTATGTTGACCCTACGGAAGAATTGCGACTTGAAGGACCTTTTGGTGACCATACAGGCTATTACTCACTTCCAGAAAAATATCCGGTATTTCATCTGACCTGTATCACACATCGAAAAAATCCTATTTATCCAGCAACCATTGTTGGTAAACCACCTATGGAAGATTGTTTTATGGCTAAAGCCACAGAACGAATATTTTTACCTTTGATAAAACTCATATTCCCAGAAATAATAGACATAAATTTACCCATTGAAGGGGTATTTCATAATTTAGCCTTTGTCTCAATTAAAAAAAGTTACCCTGGTCATGCCAAAAAGGTAATGCATGGTTTATGGGGATTAGGACAATTGATGTTCACGAAAATAATTGTTGTTTTGGATGAAGATGTAGATGTCCAGAATTTGCAAGAGGTTATCTGGCGTATTGGAAATAATGTTGACCCCAAGCGTGATTTTATCTTTGTTGAGGGACCTGTTGATACCTTAAATCATGCCGCTCCTTATCCAGGATTAGGCTCTAAAGTCGGCATTGATGCTACTAAAAAATCTAAAGAAGAAGGTTTTATGAGAGAATGGCCGCAAGATATAAAGATGTCAAAGGAAGTAAAAAGAAAAATAGATAGTATCTGGGGAGAGATGGTAATCAGTAAGTGGTGAGGTGAACGGTTACCTGTTTTCATCATTTTTTAGTTGACAGAGCCTTTAATTCTGTGATAAAATAAATCAAGAATAAAAAGAGGAATCATAACTTGAAATTAAATAAAGAATTTTCTAATCAAATAAAGTCTCTATTACTTAAATACGACCCTGATATAGTAGAAATCATACAATTTGGAAGTTCTGTCTATGGTCTTAAGTATGCAAGAGATTTAGACTTATTAATATTTACTAAAAAAAAGAAGGGCTACGGAGGTTATTTAGATGCTCTTTCAAACTTAAATTTCCCATACTGGATTGATATTATAGTCAATAGAATTGATGAGTCATTAGATGGATTAGCTAATGCAGTGTTAGTTTTTAATAAAATTTTATATGGGGATGGGAGGTATTTAATGGAAGCGACTAAGGATACCAATAAGCCAAACTATAAAGAAGCAAAAGCAGAATTGAAAAATGCGAAAGATATCCTGAAATTAGGATTAGAGATTAAAGAAAAATTAAGGAAAGAGCACTTTTTCAGAAATGCTTTCAATAGTTTATTTCATGCTGTAAGATTTGCTTCAAGGGTATATTTATCTACTGATGAAAAGAGATGGGGTGAACTTAAAAAGAGACTCCCTAATCCATATCAAAAAGAATTTGAAAATTATATATCCACCTTACATATAAAATATTTCTATGATGGAAACTATCCAAAAGATAAAGTAAAAGAGGAGTTTGAAATCTGGTATAATAAAGTTAAAGACTATATTGAAAATCTACAGAAACAAAGCTAAAATGAGGATAGATAGGACTCACCTATGAAAAGGGTTTGTAAATGAAGATAATTGTTGCTATTACCGGAGCAAGTGGAATTATCTATGCGAAAAGATTACTTGAATTACTTGTTCAACAAAAGCAAATAGAGATTGTTCTTACTCTATCTAAAAATTCTATTCTTACTATTGAAGACGAGTTAAATTTAAAAGTAGATTTAAAAAATTTTAAACCTGAAGATTTGCTGGGGAAAGAAGGAAAATCTATAAGTTATTTTCATTATGAAGATTTAAGCCCTGATTTTATAAGTGGTTCAAATTATTTTGATGCATTTGTGATTATTCCTTGTAGTATGGGGACATTAAGCCGAATTGCGGCTGGGTTATCAGATAATCTTATCGGACGCACCGCAGATGTTGCTTTAAAAGAACAACGCAAATTTATTCTTGTGCCACGAGAAACCCCTTTAAATTACATCCACCTGCGAAATATGTTAGAACTCGTCCAGGCAGGTGCTGTAATCCTACCTGCCTGCCCGGGTTTTTACCATCACCCAAAAACAATAAATGATTTAGTTGATTTTCTTGTTTCGAGGGTTTTAGACCATTTAGGAATAAAAACTAATGTCGTCATTAAGTGGAAAAATCCGCAAAATAATACAGAATGATTAATTTTATTCGTAACTATTCAGCCACTGATTGACACGGATGAGCACGGATAAATAGCAGAAATCAGAGGGCAGAGGGCAGAAGGCAGAGGACAGATGAGAAATGGGGAAACGGAGAAAGGGAGAAACGGAGAAGGAGAGGAGACACGAGGCACTATACCTGAATTTTCAGCCATCAGCCATCACCCTAATTACGGACACGGAAAACGGACACGGATTACGAATTTTGGTGGTGTCTTAATCTAGCATAAAGGTTAAAATAGTGTATAGGGTTCTGCAAAATAGGATTTGAGGGAGACAACAAATAAATATCAAATATCAAATATTAAATATCAAATATAAATATCAAAATGCAAAATTACAAATCAAATTTCAAAGAGGAAGTAGCAGGGTTTCTCAAAGAGTTGGAGGAATTTGGTAATATCTTTGCTTCAAGTATTTTAACGCTGAAAGGAAAGAGATAATTTTACTGAACTTTGGCAAATTTGCAAATTCTCTGAAAAACTTAAAACTAAAAGCGTAAAACCCAAAACCGTTGATAGTTTAGAGTTGATAGTTTAGAGTTGATAGTTGATAGTTGATAGTTGAAGGACTATAAACCATAAACCATAAACTATAAACGAGTTTTGCATTTTGCTCTTTGGAGAAAATCCCTTTTGGACACCAAATCTGCATAGATTTCACTATTAGAGTTATTTTCAGACACCACCCGAATTTTCAGTGTTTCATCTGTGTCCATCTGTGGCTGAATAGTTATGCAGACTTATTTAGAGCGGTTATTAACTGGAAGTTTACATAGGATAATACCCATAAATAAGGCATGAGAATAATCGTTCCGTTAGGAACATAATATCGGTAGGAATAGATAGACAAATCAATCAGTTCCGTAGGAACGATATATTGGTAGAAAATTTATCCACCTGTGCGATTAGACTAATTCATCGCAGAGACGCAAAGGAAAAATAAATGTGAAATGGTAACTATTCACCCTGTAGGAAAGTAGGAGAGTAGGGAAGTAGGAAAGGGAAAGAAAATGAAAATGAATGAGAAGTTAGATGATTTAGACAACTTGTAGTATGGCAAAAAAACCATCATTTAGTGATAAGAACATACGAAATAACCAAAAACTTCCCCACTGAAGAAAAATATGGATTGGTGCAACAGATGTGCACAGCGGCTGTTTCTATTTCAGCAAATATTGCAGATCAATTAAGAGTAAAATAGTATGAAGTATTTTCCCCCTTTCCTACTTCCTACTTCCTACTTCCTGCTTGCTTGGTATTTGGTATGCTGAATAGTTACGTGAAATGTAAAATAGGAAATGAAAAATGGGAAATTTTAGTACTTCGCAAGACTCATTACCTTTCAGTTATACATTTTCATTGGACATTTCTCATTTTACATTATCCATTTTACATTTAACCGCACAGGTCGAAAAGATTTGTAGTGCGAGACTTTAGCCTCGCTTCTGGCAAGCAATGGTTCGCACTACATTTATCGAATGTCACAGGTTAATTCGTGTCCATTTGTGGCTAATTTCTCTAATTCTCTGTGAACTATGTGCCTCTGTGGCTGAACGGTTACAATAGTTTAGATGAAAATCTGGTCAAGAACAAAGGGGCAATAGAAGAGTTAGTTGGGGACATTGAGAGGAATAAGAGAGATATTCCCTGTTATGCGTATGCGGTTAGGAAGAGACCTGGATTTCGTAATTCGAGCAATATAGGTGAGAAAATGAATGACCTTATTGTGTCAGAGAGACAGAAACATAATGGGATGAGTTGGTCTAAGTCTGGTTCAATAGGTCTTGCTTCAATAACTGCGATGAAAAGAAACAATGAGGCTAAAAGATGGTTTGAACAAGGTGATATAGAGTTCAAACTGGCAGCTTAATCCTAACCATACAGGTGGAAAATTTTTGTTGACAATAGGGAAAGATTTTGGTAAAATATTCCGACCTGTGAAATAGGTCGACCTGGGAAAACAAAATTATACTCCACTGCTTGGTGTAAGAAAAGGAGATAGGGAGATTAAGGAGATAAGGGGATATTATTCTAATTCCACTCTTCTAAAATCTGCCTTTTCTTTAGCAAAGTGGACAAGAATAGCACTGATATCTCCATATCTCCTTTATCCCCTTATCCCCCTTCTTATACTAACCATAATCAAAATATTCCTATTTCACAGGTCGAAATATTCCCATAATGGGCAAAAGTGAAGGTAATATCCAAAATGCACCAAAAAGCAAATTCCTATCAGTTTATGGAGGTGAGTTTATAATGGGAATTAGAAGTGTTGAAGCAATAAATCCATTAGAAGGAGAATTTCCACTTATTTTGGAAAAGGGTTGCCCTAAGGCTTTTGTTGTAGAGGTAAAGGTCTTTCAAATGCTCAAGATACTCGTAGATAATCTTCTTGAAAAAGAGCAAGAACCAGAGGATGTTTTACTATCAACTTCTAAGGCATTCCAAAGGCTTTTAAATTCTGTTGAAAAAGAAGATAGTAAGCCATCTTCGGATTGGAGAAAAGAGCTTTATGAGATTTGAGATTCGGTTTTCAAAACCATTTAAGCGTAGTATTCACCATCTGGAAAAGAAATATCAGCACATTCGGTCTGATTTGGAGTCAGCAATTGAAGTGTTGTTAATTTACCCTGATTTAGGAAAAGTGATACCTAATACGCAGGGAGTGCGAAAACTTCGTGTTAAAAGCAGCGATATGGTTAAAGGTAAGCGTGGGGGCTTTCGCTTGTTGTATTTACTTGATAGGGAAAAAAGTTGTATTACTTTGTTATTTGTTTATGCTAAGCCAGAGAAAAAAGACATAAGCCCAAAAGAGATTGAGTCAGTTATAGAAGAAGCCTTAAGGGAATAATGAAGAAGCTTTTGGGATTTTTGGTTTTGGGAATAGGGTTTATACCCAATACTGTTCGGAATGATTTTTGCTTAAACTATTTTTATTAAAGTGTTGTAACTCATTGATATTAAAGGAGAAAAAATTCTAGACATTTTTCCTTTTTTATGTTATACTGGACTTTCGTAAATTTTATGCTACTTCTAAAGTTCTCTTTATCCTTATCAATCTGTTTATTTTGCTCAAAGATGGCAAAATTAGGCTCAAAAGCCTGATGATTTTTTGCAACTTATCCTTTGAAGTTGAGTTGATAAAAAATGCTTTACCTATTTTTTTCCCTTTGTGTCCTTTGCGTTACTACTTTGTGCCCTTTGTGATTTATCCTTTTTTAACCGCAAAGAACGCAAAGAAATCAACCGCAAAGAACGCAAAGAAATCAATCGCAAAGAACGCAAAGATTAAAGGAGAAAGGAATCATAGAAAATTCACGGTAAGCGTTCAGGTGGTGTAACAAAAGGAGATGTGGAGATTAAGGAGATAGGGAGATATTATTAAAAAAATTGAAATTAATAGAAACTAATACTCGATGTTCAAGTTTTTTAGTTTTAGGGGCATAAAGTCCTTATTTTTATTTTAGCTCAAGTGAGACAATATGCTGTTCTCCATTTCAAGAAAGGGGT
>JBFLYA010000073.1 GCA_040757115.1 bacterium
CTATGGGACATTATTTGTATTTCTAAGTAAAGTTTTGAATAATAACTGCTATAATTTTACATTTTGATGTTTGATTTTTAATTTATTTTATGGTATTCCAGAAAAGTGGAAGTTAATTTTGCAAAAATCATAAGCCTCGCGCTACAAATCTTTTTATTATTCGTGTTCATTCGTAGTTATATATTCCCTCTGTGTTCTCTGTGACTCTGTGGCTATATCCCTGAACGGTTACCATTTTTTGCTTCGCAACATTTTGCTTACGCAACATACTTTGTATTCTCGCTTTGCTCGAATTCGGATGTTACCTTCACTTTTGCCCATTATTACATTTATGAGGCTTTTTAGTGAATTTAAAAGAGGGAAGGTTTATACTAAAAAATGTACACAATGTGATTATCGAGTTGCCTATGCGGGGATATATACAGAATACCTGGTAAACTATGAAGATTATGAATTTCTTCCTGTAAAAATAAAAAGTCAGGGACAATAAATTGTTGACAATATTATTAAAAGGGGTTAAAATGGGAGGAGTCTTAACATTATACTTTTCTTCTAAATGCAATAATAACTGTATCTCTTGTGTAAATGAAGATATACCCTTTGAAATATCTTTATCTAAAATCAAGAAATATATTATGGTATGGAGATAGCGAAATTGAACCTGTAAAGATTAGGAGGTAATGAATTAATGATAGTAGCAAAGGATATTTCTAAGAGTTTTAAAATACCTTTGAAAAAGGAAGGATTATTTGGTGCTATTTTAGGCTTATTCTCCAGAAAATATATTCTTAAGGAAGCAATAAAATCAATCAGTTTTTCTATAGAGCAGGGTCAGATAGTAGGAATAATAGGACCAAATGGTGCTGGAAAATCAACACTTATTAAAATGTTGTCGGGCATTTTAATTCCAGATAAAGGTGAGATTAAAAGCATGGGTTTTATTCCCTACAAGGAGAGAAGAAGATATACCCAAAATATTGGTGTAGTCTTTGGACAACGGAGTCAATTATGGTGGGACCTGCCTGTGTGTGAATCCTACACACTTCTACAGAAAATATACCGTATTGACACTCATACTTTCAATACAAGATTAGAAGAACTTTCAGAATTGTTGGAAGTCAAGAAATTACTTTACCAACCGGTAAGAACTCTAAGCCTGGGAGAAAAGATGCGATGCGAAATAATAGCTTCACTCCTCCATAAACCCCGGGTGCTATTTTTAGATGAACCTACTATTGGACTGGATATAATAGCTAAAACAAAAATAAGGGATTTTATAAAAGAATGGAATAGAAAAAGCGATTGTATAGTCATCTTGACTACTCATGACTTATCTGATGTCCAGGATATATGCAGGAGGATAATTATTATTGATGAGGGTAATATTGTCTTTGATGGCAATCTGGATACAGTAGTTAAAAGATTTAGTAATTTTAGAAGATTAATTGTAAATTTTTCACAAGATAATGTGAGTATAGAGAAGATATATCAATCCTTTGGTGGTGATAAAAAAATCTCAATTAAAGAATTAGAAATAACCGAAGAAGATAATAATTTTCTAATTAAATTTTCTGATGCCAATAATTCAATAATCTCATTGATAGATAATCTCTTTAACAATTTCTCTGTCTGTGATGTAAAGATTCAACAACCTTCAATTGAAACAGTCATAAGGCTAATATATGAGAAAAAGGTGGATCTAAATTCATGATGGATGTATATGTAGAATTTGCAAAAAAATCTTTTCAAAGACTATTGGCTTACCGGATGAGTATGGTCTTCAGGTTATGTGGTTTTTTGGTCTCGCTATTCGTAGTTTATTACCTTTGGAAAGCAATATTTACTACTTCTTCTGTTATTGAAGGATATTCATTCAAAATGATGATCACATACTTGATTTTATCTTTTGCTATTAATGCACTTTATGACTTACCTGCTGAACATGAATTGGCAGATAAGATTATTCAAGGTGAAATAGCAATGGATTTAACTAAACCAATTGACCTACAAAGAATATTCTTTGCACAAAGTGTTGGTATAAGCATTAATCAACTAATTACCTATAATATTGCCTTCTTAATTGTTACTGCCTTTCTTTTTAAAATTGAACCTCCTTGTTCTATGATAGGATTTGTTTTCTTTATTATAAGCCTCCTGGTAGGATTTATAATTATGACCGCCATAGGATTTATAACAGGAACTATATGTTTTTGGACAAGGGATGCCTGGGGCATATTTTTTGTAAAGACTGCCCTGCTAATATTCTTCTCTGGAGCTCTTATACCTTTACATTTCCTTCCCAAATGGTTGGAGAATATAGCTATGATTCTACCATTTCATGGAATTATATATACTCCTATCTCTATATATCTGGGAACAATATCTGATTACGGGGTTATAAATCTTTTATTAAATCAGACCATTGGTGCTATTTTATTAATTTCCCTTGGTAAAATGCTGTGGTATGTAGGAATAAAAAAGGTTGTTATTCAAGGAGGATAAGATGGTTATTTCCCATTATCTAGAGCTATATCTTTGTTTCGTATCTCAACACTTAAAGAAAATATTAGAATATAGGTTAAGCTTTTTTATTGGCATAATCCCTTTTATTCTCCTGCAGTTATTGCCAATAATTATTATCTGGGCTATCTTCAAAAAAGTGCCACATATAGCAGGATTTAATTTTAACGAGGTGCTATTCATTTATGGATTGGGAATTATCTGTTATGCCTTTGGAAGAATGTTATTTTCTAACTTAAACGACTTCGGATATCAATACATTATTAAAGGTGGATTGGATACCGTGTTAATCAAACCCATAAATCCTTTATTTTATATTGTTGCGAGTGATTTTTCAGAAAAAGAAATAGGGGAGTTATTAGTTGGGATAATTTTGATAATAAAGTCTATTATTGGTTTAGAGATACATCCTGGTATATTAGAATTTTTTGCCCTTCTTTATTTTCTCATAAATGGAATAATAATCTATGGGTCAATAAATTTAATTGCCGTTATTATATGTTTCTGGACAAAAGATCCAAGAGGATTAACCAGTCCAATAATGAGGATTCAAGAATTTTCCCAATATCCAGTAACCATCTATGGAAAAGCAGTAAGATTTATTATTACATGGATAATCCCTTTTGCATTTATAACCTTTTTCCCTGCAGTTTTTTTTATTCGGAGGGAAGAATTTGGTGGATACATCCTTTGTCTCCCTTTAATAGGAATAATCTTTCCCCTCATAGCTTATTTATTATGGTTAAAAGGATTATCAAAATATGAAAGTAGCGGAACCTGAAAAGACTGGTATTTTTAGAATGATAGTAAAAGGAAAAAGCATGGAACCTGCAATTATGGAAAATACTAATGTCATAGTGGAGAAAGCTCATCCTTTTTCTATTAAAAGAGGCGATGTAGTGGTTTTTAAATGGGGCAAAAAGATAATCATTCATAGAATAATTGGGATTCATAAGATCAACAAAGATTTATTCTTTGTGGAAAAAGGGGATAATTTACCATTTATAAGTATATTTCCTCAAGAAGCTCTTATTGGAAAAGTTTGTGGAGTAGAAAATAGAGAGGTAATAAATTTATATAGTAAAAATTTTGTCAATACTTACTTAGTGCTTACATATTTTTTATTTAAAAGTTTCCAAATTATGCAACGATTATCAAATAAAGTAAATAAAAAATTAGGAGATATCGTTTTTAATGCTTATTTTATTCCGTTTCGCTTTTTTCTATATTTTATAAGTTACATTCAACAGAGGAATTCGTAACCTCCTATTTCCCATTACACTAATATAGGAATTAACTTTTTCTAAGTGATAGGAATTTGATAATATGTAAAGACGGGCATCCTTTAATAGATTGACAGGTATGTTATACTGATATAACAAAATCTAAAATAAAAGTAACTATTCAGCCACTGATTAACACGGATTAGCACGGATAAATACAGAGGTCAGAAGATATAGCAGTTATTAGTCAAAACTTTGCTTAGAATTAAATACTCGTAACTACTCGTAGTGAATTAACAAGTTATGCACAAACCATTACTACACTATGTCAAATTAGTGCTATAACTCTCTATATTTTTAGACAATTATGTCCATTTGGCTTGCCTTCTCCCATTTCTTATGATAAAAATGGAAAAAAATAGAATGTGAAAATTCTACCTCATCCTTCATTTAATGTCCCATCGGGACAACATATCGGTAGAAATAAATATCATCCAAATAATGTCCCATAGGGACAATATATCGGTAAATGGCTTTCCACAAATTTTCTACCAATATATCGTTCCTACGGAACTGATTGATTTGTCTATCTATTCCTACCGATATTATGTTCCTAACGGAACGATTATTCTCATGCCTTATTTATGGGTATTATCCTATGTAAACTTCCAGTTAATAACCGCTATATCAACCATCAACTATCAACAATACTAATGTGAACTTTTGGTTAATACTTACTATAATATTGTTATATCTACTTAGAGAACGCTCTAATAGTTACCTTTCGACTAACTGTTTTTAAGCCTTTTTAAACACCGAAAAACGCGAAAAACACGAAAAAAAATATTTTTCTCTCTGCGAACTCTTGCGTCTCTGCGGTAAATTACCACTTGAACGGTTGCCCGATTGACAGGGGAATACTCATAAGCATTTCCCCAATTCTCTCTTAACTATCTCTGGATTCAAATATACATAGTCTCCTTTTTTTAATTTATCTAATTTAAAAGGGCCAAATTGAATTCTTTTCAGGTTTAAAACACTATGGTTAATCATTTCTCCCATTCTGCGAATCTGTCGTTTTTTACCTTCTCTAATAGTTATTTTTAGAATAGTATTTTCCTTTAATTTTTTTTCTACAACTACTTGCGCCGGAAGTGTTTTTTCCACTGAACTCAGCCTGATTCCTTTTCTTAATCGAATTATATCACTTTCTTCAACTCTCCCTTTAAATTTAACTAAATAAGTTTTTGGGATTTTATACCTGGGATGAATAAGTTTATTGGCTAACTCACCATCATTAGTTAAAAATAATAATCCTTCAGAATTATAATCAAGTCTGCCAACTGGATAAACTCTTTCTTTTACTCCTTTTAAAAGCAAAGAGATAGTAGGTCTTCCTTGCGGGTCAAAAAGTGTGGTTACATATCCTTTGGGTTTATTTAAGAGAAGACAAACCTTTGTCTCTAATTTAATTGGTTTCCCATCAAATTCTACTTTATCGATTTTGGGGTTAATTTTTACCCCCAGTTTTTTGATTAATTGACCATTAACACGGATGCGTCCTGATAGGATTAGTTCTTCACAACTTCTTCGAGAACCAAGCCCGGCTCTGGCTAAAATCTTTTGTAGTCTTTCCATAATTAATAGGTAATCAGTAAAATCGGGTGGTGTCTGAAAATAACTCTAATAGTGAAATCTATGCAGATTTGGTGTAAAAAAGGATTTCATCCAAAGATCAAAATGCAAAAAGCAAATATAAAAATTACATATCAAAATGTAAAATTATCTCTTTCCTTTCAGCGTTAAAATAGAAGTCCTTTTGGGTTGGGACGGTTCACTTTTGTTTGAAAGATTGCAGTTAGAAAATGAAGTTAAAATTGGAAATTCGAAATTAGAAATTAGGGAAGGAAGTAAAAGCCCAATTTCTAATTTCCAATTTCAACTTTCTGTGAACGCTTACAAGTGACATTCGAAAGAAATCATAGGAAAAACGATAAAAGGAACCGTCCCGTCCTTTTTGAAATTTGATTTGTAATTTTGCATTTTGCTATTTGCTATTTGATATTTATTTGTTGTCTCTCCCAAATCCTATTTTGCAGAACCCTATACACTATTTTAACCTTTATGCTAGATTAAGACACCATCGTAAATCGTGGTTCGGGGAATCTTTTATTCCCGAACCCCGAACCCCCAATCCCGAATCCCTTTCTTATATCTCTTCTAACTCCTCTAATAACAACTTATTAGAGACATTTAATCTTTTTATTCGCTTCATATATTTTTGCCAGGTATGTTCCTGATTTAACTCTTGATATATTTTTTTCACCTGCTGACAATATTCCTTCGCTATCTTATAATCATCTTTTCGTCTTAAACCTATGTAGTAACTAATGAGTCTTTTAAATAATCTAATTGCCTGTGTTGGTTTTTTAGTCATTGCTTGTTGGGCAACATTTTTTATATCGGTTACACGTTGATTGGGCAGCAACGCAATTTTAATCGCTGAATCAATCTCATTCTCATAAAGAAGTATTTCTATAAGAAGTGGATATTTTTTTGCCTTTCCTAAAAATAATAAAAGGTTATTTCTAATCTCCTGCCATTGCTTCAATTCACCAAACAAAGCCTTCATTTTCTTGTAGGATTCTAAGTCATCTTGCTCTTTGAAAATATCAAAATGAAGATTTAACGCCTCATCACGCATATTTGCCTTTTCATACAGGCTAACTAACTTCTTTTTTAAAATTATCCGTGGGTATTTTTCATATTTATCAATTGCCTTTTGATACCATTGAATTGCCTCATTTATCTTTCCTGATTGTTGTAATTTATCACATAATCGAATACAGTTTTTCCAATTATCAAGGTTATTCATACAAACTTCAAGGTATCTATCATTATCACCCTTCTTATTATAAAGTTCTAACAAAAATTCTATTATATCTTCTTTCAGGTTATCTTGTTTTAATTCAGAAAGTTTTGTTAATAATATTCGCTCTAAAGTAACATAATCATCTTGCGTCTGGCATTGCTTTATAACCAATTCTAAAATAGATGTGGCAAATCCACCTTTATCGCTGAGATAAAGTTCAATAAAATCATTAAAAAATAGTTGTTTTTGGGGGATGGTGAATTTTAAACAATCATCAAGGCATTCCTCAATGAATTCAGCAAACAAACCGTCTATATCATAAGTTTTTTTATAATTATGGATAGATTGGTAGATAATAGATTGTAATATTTTCAATCTCATTTGAGGCTCATAATTCTTTGTCGTATTCCTAATTTCTTTCAATTTAGTTAAAAGGTTACAAAGTTGTTGATAACTTTGTATTTCAAATTCCAACGGCAGAATTGCCTGTTCACCATATCTCCTATTCTCACTTACCTTTTCAGGAATATCAAGATTTAAGGTAGAAATTAAAGAGGGTTCTTTTTTAATCATTTTTAACAACAAATCTATCAATTCTTCTTTTTTCTTCCTGCCAAGTGATGCTTCAATCTTTGTAATTTCTTTAAATTTTTCTTTTGATTTTAGCCAGGCATACAAAAGTGCGGCGCTATGTCTACAGAGTGGTTCTTTAGATGGGCAATTACAGGAGGCATTCAATCTCTTATTTTTTATCTCAACCGACGCAATGTAATTTGACAAGCCACTTCCGATTACTTCACCTCGAAGGGTTTGGCCAAAAACAATACTATTAATAACCTTTCCTTCGGTGAAGAAAGCTAATCCTCTGGCTAAAGTAGCAGAAGTTGCAAGTTTTTTCATTATTCGCTCATTTATATCTAATAAACTTGTTACTTCCATATTCAATCCTTTACCAATGACTAATGACTGCTCTCTCTCGACACCTGTGCTTGTTCAAATGTTGCCATTTGGGTAAGTATCTTAACGCCTGCTTCGACTAAACTTATGGCTAATGCGGCGCCTGTTCCTTCTCCTAATCTTAACTCCAGGTTTAAGAGGGGTTTCAGTCCTATAAATTCTAAAATTACCTGGTGTCCTTTTTCTACTGAGGTATGCCCGGCAATCATATAATCTTTAATTTCTGGTTTCAGGGTATAGGCAATGAGAGCGGCGGCACCTGAAATAAATCCATCAATGACGATTGGAATTCTATTCCCCGCGGCGGCTAAAAGAACACCAACCAACCCGCCAATTTCAAATCCACCTAATTTTGATAAAACATCCAATCCGTTCTTTGGATTTGGATTATTAAATTCAATGGCTTTTTTAATCGTTTCTATTTTCCTTTTTAACATCTCATCATCAATGCCAGTTCCTTTACCAGTAACATTTTTTACTGGCTGTTTAGTAATCGCGGCGACAATAGCCGAAGAAGGGGTAGTATTTCCTATCCCCATATCTCCGGTGCCAACAATGTCTATACCTGAATTAGTCAATTCTGATTCAAAAACCTCTACTCCAGCCATAATTGAGTTAATAGTTTGGCGGTAGCTCATCGCCGGATGTTTGGTTATATTTTTAGTTCCATACCCAATCTTTTTAATGACAAGTTCTGGCACTGGTTCTAAATCTGCGGCAACACCCATATCCACAACGATTACCTTTGCCCCAACATGTTTAGCCAGAACATTTATTCCTGCTCCACCACGAATGAAATTATAAACCATTTGAGGAGTTACTTCCTGGGGAAACAAACTAACCCCCTCTTCACAAACTCCATGGTCTCCAGCCATAGTAAAAATAACCTTTTTGGAAAGGTCAGGATTCCTTTTGCCAGTAATAGCCACCACAACTCTTGCTAATTCCTCCAATCTACCAAGACTATCCTTAGGCTTTGTTAAATTATCCAATCTACTTTGTGTCTCTTTAAAAGAATTTTTATCAATAGGTTTAATATTTTCCAATAATTTTTCTATTTTTTGCATTTTTCCTTCACTCCCATATTAAAAATTTAATATGTGAATTTCGTTAATTTAACGAAAATAATTTTTGTAACTATTCACCGCCAGGATACAGAAGACACCAATAATTAACATCAAAAATGAAGTAATATACATCAATTTAATACTCTGGCGGATATGTTCAGGTTCAATTATCTGATTTGGGTTACCTAAAAATGGTTTTAAAGACATTTGCCCTTGATAATAATTTAATCCGCCAAGTTGAATATTCAAAGCTCCAGCAAATCCTGCCTCTGGAATGCCGCTATTTGGGCTTGGGTTTTTATGCCCATCTCTAAGAATAGTTTTCCATGATAAAATTCCATTTTTACCGCATAGCCAGCTGGCAACAGGGATAAGGAAGGCAGAAATTCTTGCCGGGATAAAATTTGCCACATCATCAGCCCTTGCCGAAAAGCAACCTATCTCTTTATAAATTGTGGTTTTATATCCTAACATAGAATCAAGGGTGCTTACTGCCTTAAATGCCATTGACAGAGCAGGTCCTCCTAAAAAGGCATAAAATAAGGGTGAAATTATTCCATCTACGGTATTCTCTGCCACGGTTTCCACAGTTGCTCTTGAAATCTCTGTTTTATTTAAATTATGTGTATCTCTTCCAACAATTTTAGAGAGTTGAATTCTGGCTAAGTTAATATCTTCAATTTTTAACGCCTGATAAACAGAGTTTGCCTCTTTATGTAGGCTTCTAATTGAAAGTGTTGTCCATATAATCACTCCAGAGAGTATAAATTTCAGGTAATTATTAATCTCTCCGCTAAACCAGATGATACCAAAAGTAAAAACATAAATGCTGATAATAACTATACTGGCAAGTAAGACTCCACCTATTTTAAGATTACGAAAGGTTTTACGGACTATCTTTTCTAAAAAATTTATAAGTTTTCCCATCCCTTTAACCGGATGGGGAAATTTAACCGGGTCACCAAAAATCAAATCCAGACCAAAACCTAATATAACCTCGTAACTCACTGGTTATATTATAATTTTAAATTCTGAATCTGTCAAGAAAAATCTTATCCTTCAGGATTGATATTGTTATTGACAAATCACTAAATATCTGGTAACATATTTGGTAGTAACAAATTTGTTACCAAAAGGAGTATTTTAATCTAATTTAGTAACCGTTCAGATAGTAATTCACCGCAGAGACGCAGAGGAACAGAGAAGAAATTGAAATAAATCAGACAACAGAAAAGATTATTGAGGCAATCATTGTCCTACATAGGACCTCAAAACCAAATTTGTTAATCAATTATGATATGTCGGTTTTCAAAAGCTTGCTCTGATGAAAATCCGTGATGGAATGAAGCATGTGGTAAATAGTTTTTAATTTTTTCTCTGCGTCTCTGTGTCTCTGCGGTGAACGGTTACCTAATTTAGCCAGATTTTACTGACCCTGTATTTGAAAAAGTGGTTATGTCGAGGTTTGGAGTAAAAAGATGAAGAAAAATATGGGACTGATAATTGTTTTTATCATAATTTGCCTGATTTCAGGTTGTGCACCACCTAAAGGAAAAGACCTGACTACCCTTCCAGAGCCAAAGTATATCTTGAAGGAATTCAATGTTGATTGGGTTTATTCTTTAGCCATTGCCGGTTCATCTACAATTTATGCCGCTACGGAACAAGGAATTTACAAATCTGAGGATAAGGCTAATACCTGGAAACCGACAAATCACAGACTTTATAATCTTAATGTCTTAACCGTCGTTGTTGACCCTAAAAACCCAGAAGTCATATTTGTTGGTGGTGATGGTGGGATATTTAAAAGCACAAATGGAGCAGATGAGTGGGTAGAAAAAAATATTGGCTTAATCAATCCTCTGGTTCAAACATTAGCCATTGACCCGGAAAATCCCAATCGACTTTATGCCGGATGCACAGGCAAAGGTGGATTATTTATCAGTAATGATAGTGGAGATAACTGGGAAATGGCAAAAGATAATCTTCAAATTACTACTATTGCTATCCCTAACACCCATACCAATAAAATTTACCTCGGCACCTGGGGAAATGGTGTCTATAAAAGTGAGGATAGGGGTTTGAGTTTTCAACCGATAAATACAGGATTGACTAATCTTAATATTCGGGCAATTGCGATTGACTCAACAGATACCCAAACCCTTTATGCCGGGACACAAGATGGTGTTTTTTTCAGTAACAATGGTGGCGAAACATGGAACCCCCGAAATAAAGGCATTCTTAATACTTACATCTGGACATTACTTGTTCACCCCAAACAACCAGATATAGTTTATGCCGGCACCTGGATTGGTGGGGTCTATAAAAGTGAAAATAAGGGAAAAAAATGGCAAAGAATGAATGTTGGTTTGGTCAATACCTGCGTTCATAAATTAATTGCTGACTCCAAAGAACCAGATATTATTTATGCCGCTACCGAAGGAGGGATATTTCAAAGCATAGATGGGAGGATATTCTGGGATGCAAAGAATAAAGGTTTGGTCTATATGGTTAAAGAAAGAATTCCACCTCCTGTTCCTGTAGAAAAAAAGAAAAAACCTAAACCAAAACCTAAAGCTCCAGCACATGGCGGTGGACATTAACCTTTATTTTACCAAAAAAGGAGTGAGGTAAAAATGAGTAAAGATATTAGAACCATAGTTAATCTCGATAAGGATGGCAAATTGACCATCAATGAGGATGCCCGACTTGTTTGTGGGTTAAAGGGAAAGATATATCTTCAGGCAGAGCAAGGTAAAATCATCCTTACCCCTTTTGAGCCTGAAAATACAAGGTATTGCCTTCGACTTACAATTGATTCAGACAATCTGACTCCAGTCATCCAAAAACTATCTGAGGAAAAAGTCAAGATAATTCGGTCTGAATCAATATTGATAAACCAGACAACCTTGTATTTGGCTAATGTTGAAACAATGAAATCCATAGAGGAAATCTGTCAAGAACTAAAGAAACTGAATTTAGTCAAATCAGTTGAGATTTTTCCCAAATGGCAATTTATCACGGGACTTGTGAACAAGGAACTTGGACTCTGGCAACGCTCTCACTTTGGCACTTATCAGAGTAAAAGAAAAACACTTGAGACAAATATCGAGTATCGCTTATCTTTAGATGGCACAGGTGAGGCACAAATTCAGACTAATATTGGTTTTTTAGACCATCTGTTATCCTCAATGACCAGACATGGGTTGTTTGACCTCGAATTAAAGGTAATAGCCAGTGATAAACAAAAACTTGTGGATATTCATCACACGATTGAAGATGTGGCGATTGTTCTTGGCACAGCATTTAAAAAGGCACTGGGTGAAAAAGAAAAGATTGTCCGCATTGGTCAGGCAAAGGTGCCTTTTGATGATGCGGTGGTTGATGTTGTCGTAGATTTAAGTGGACGGGCATTTCTAACCGACCATTCTACAGTTGAACTTTATACTGCGGAAATTCAATCTCTTCATAAAGCAATATACGACCATCCTCCAAAAGTAAAAGGCTTTTTTGAGTCATTTAAAGAAAGTGTTGGAGAAATAAAACCAACCGAGATTAAACATTTTATAGAAACCTTTGTTAATAACTTTGGGATAAATATGAGTATTGGGTTATTAGTCGATGGAGATGGACACCATAAATTAGAGGCACTATTTAAGGCAATGGGATTAGCTATCTCACAAGCAAAAAAGATGGCAGATGAACTAACTCAAATGATGATGAGCACAAAAGGAATGCTGGAGTAAGAGTAAAAGATGGAATATTTTGAAATTGTTGATAAAAATGGAAATATTATTGGTAAAGCATCACGCCAGGAATGTCATAGTAATCCAGAGTTACTTCATCGGGTATCGCATATCCTTGTATTTAATTCAAAAAAGGAACTTTACCTTCAAAAACGCTCAATTCATAAAGATATTCAGCCAGGCAAATGGGATACCTCAGTTGGCGGACATCTAAATCCTGGCGAGATTCACGAACATGCCGCTTATCGGGAATTAGCTGAAGAACTTGGGATTACAGGTGTAACTCTTATTTATCTCTATGATTACATCTGGCGTAGTGAGCGTGAAACTGAATTGGTGCGAACTTTTAAAGTTGTCTATGATGGTAAGATTGTATTTCAAAGAGAAGAAATTGAGGAAGGCAGATTTTTTAGCCTTGAAGAGATTCAATCTGCCATACAGAGTAATACCTTTACACCAAATTTTATTGAAGAATTTAATCGGTTCCAGAAGTGGGAAAAGTCAAATAATAGTAATTGTTCAGCCACTGATTAACACGGATGAGCACAGATATAGGGTTCTGCAAAATAGGATTTGGGGGGAGACAACAAATAAATATCAAATATCAAATATTAAATATCAAAATGCAAAATTACAAATCAAATTTCAAATTGGTAATATCTTTGCTTCAAGTATTTTAACGCTGAAAGGAAAGAGATAATTTTACTGAACTGTGGCAGAGATAGTTTATAGTTTATAGTTGATAGTTGAAGGACTATAAACTATAAACTATAAACGAGTTTTGCATTTTGCTCTTTGGAGGAAATTGATAAAAATAGAGGTCTTAAATACCCGTTTAAAAACTACAGTTTCCTGGTTTTGCAGAACTCTAAATTATTGTAATGCAATGAATAACAAAGGATTTACCTTAATAGAATCAATTATCGTTGTTATTATCATCAGTTTAATTTGTGCCTTAGTTTTGCCAAATAGCAGTAAGATATTGTCAAATATAAAGATTCGCTCAACTATCCGCCAGATAGGGGCAGTGCATAACTACGCCCGGCAACAAGCAGTCATCCGCGGCACAGACTACAAGGTAAATTATAATCTTGCGGAAAAATCATGCTGGATAACGAAAAGAGAAGATGATACCTTTACACGGCTATCAGGTCGTGAAGGGAAAACCCTTTTCATCCCGCAAGAAATACCTTTTGAAACAGAAATAGACTCTGTAACTTTCTTCCCTAAAGGGATATCAACTGGTAGTGTGATAACCATTGGAGATTTTCAGATAGTAGTAGATGAAGTTACAGCAACAGTAGAAGTAGTGAGGGGGGAGAAAGAAAACACCTCCAGATAAATTTCTCTTGACTTTTATCCCTCTTTAATCTATAATATTTTAAAATGTTAGACAGATTTTCTTTAAGGACATTTTATACTCTGGCTAATGAAAAAAACTTCTCGAATACCGCCAAACTTTTATATTTGACACAACCAGCCATAACTCATCAAATTCGGTTATTAGAGGAATATTTAGAAACAAGATTATTTGACCGAATAAAGGGTGAAGTCAGTTTAACTCCAGCTGGCGGAATCCTTTTTAAATATGCAGAGAAAATCTTGAGTTTATACCAAGAAGCAGAGAAAGAAATAGCTGATTTAACTGCAACAACACATGGTCGCCTGGTTATTGGAGCAAGCACAACTATTGGACAGTATTTTATACCTGCAATTCTGGGTAAATTTAAAGACCTGCATCCGAAAATTGAAATCCTCCTGACCAATGCTAATACAAAAGAAATTACCGCTCAATTACTTAATAACTTAATTGATTTAGGGATAGTTGAAGGACCTGTTTCGCATAAAGAGATTTTGGTTGAGAAATTTATTGAGGATGAATTAGTCGTGATTGCCTCGCCAAAGCATCGCTGGGAGGAAGGCAAAGAGATACCTCAAGAAGAATTTAAGAAAGAACCAATTATATTGCGGGAAAAAGGCTCCGGAACAAGGGATGTCATAGAAAATATATTGAATAACTATGGCATAAAGTTATCTGATTTGAATATCAAGATGGAATTAGGGAGTTCTGAATCCATTAAAGCCGCTGTTGAGTCAGCCCTCGGAATAGGCCTTGTTTCACAATGGACAGTTCTAAAAGAAAAAAAACTATGTTCGCTCAAAATCCTTTATGTCGCAGGGATTAAATTCAAAAGAGATATTACCGTTATTTTAAGACAGCATCAATTCAGAACAAAAGCGGTTGAGCAATTCTTAAGTTTTTTGAAGGAAGCCAAAATAAGTTATTAATAATTGTTACTTGAAATATATGAATGTGAAATTATACATTTTATTCCTCAATTTAATCTTTTTTAGTTCTGGTCTTGGGGCACAGGAAATTTCCTTTGAGGCATCGGTAGATAAAAATATCTTAGGGATTGATGAACAACTTACCTTATCGATAACTATCTCCGGTGGTAACTTAAGTGGTCTCCCGACACCTCAACTGCCACCATTAAAAGACTTTGATATTGTTAATTCTTATCGGTCTCAAAGTATATCTATCGTTAATGTTCAGGTATCTACTTCTTTAGAAATCAAATATGTGCTTGTTCCAAAAGGTGTAGGTCACTTCACTCTCCCTACCATTACCTTGAATCATAAGGGGAAAACATATCAAACCACACCTATTGAGATTGAAGTCACTGGTCAAGGGAAAGCTACTCCTCCACCTTCTCAATCGCCTTCCTCAATAAAAAAATTAGAAAAGGTGCCGGGTAATTTATTTTTAGATGCCCGGGTCAATAAACAAACAGTTTTTGTTAATGAACAGGTAACCTTAAATATTAAATTTTACCAGCGAATTAATCTGTGGGAAAATTCTGGTTATACGCCTCCATCTTTTACTGGCTTTTGGGTAGAAGACCTACCTGTGTCAAAACAACCAACAAAACAAAACATAGATGGTTTAACCTACTTAGTCCATGAGGTAGTCAATAAGGCATTATTCCCAACCACAGAAGGCGAATATACCATTGGTGAGACAAGTATGTCCTGCGTTGTAAGTCCATTTCAGGAACCTATCCTTTTGAAAACAAATCTAATCAAAATAAAGGTTTTGCCACTTCCTCAAAATAAACCTAAAAATTTCTCAGGCGCTATTGGAAATTTCTCGATTTCGAGTGAAGTAGATAAAAAAATAGTTGAAGAAAATCAGCCGATTAACCTTAAGGTAAAAATAAAAGGAGAGGGAAATATCAAAACCATTCCCCAGCCTTCTTTACCCAGATTGGTAGATTTTAAGGTGTATTCCTCCGGGGAGGTATCTTCTGTGTCTAATTCAGAGTTTAAAATTTGCGGGGAGAAAGAATATAAGTATATTTTAATCCCCACTTCCCCTGGCAAACATATCCTCGAACCGATAATTTCATCATATTTTAATCCAGAGACAAAAAGGTATGAAATGAATAAAACCCCGCGAATTACCATTACCGCTAAGCCCACTTCATCTTTTGAAAAGAAGATGGCACAAAAACAAGAGGTGCGAATACTTAAAAAGGATATTCGGTATATCAAAGAACCATTAAATTTAACCAATCAAAGTAGTTATTTATATCAAAACAAACTATTTTTATTACTCCAGGTTTTGCCTGTATTGAGTATCGTGGTAACTATTTTTTATAAACGGCATTTAATCAGAGCATATCAAAGATATTCAAGATTAAAAAGGATAAAGAAAAAGGCATTAAAAGGTTTATCGCGGGCAAAAGGACAACTCGGTGAAAAAACTAAAGATGAATTTTATGGCACCATCTCAAAAACAATCCTTGAATATCTTGGTGATAAACTCAATCTTTTACCAAATGAGATAACGATTGAAGTCCTTGAAACAAAAGAACTAAACGAAGAAATCCTTAATGAAGTCCAAAATATTCTCAAGTCCTGTGATTATGCCCGATATGCACCTTCTACCTATACATTGGAAAATATGGAGGAGATTTTAATTAAGGCTAAGGAGTGCATTGCAAAAATATGATGAAACAAATTTTATTAGCATTAATAATTAATGGCGTAGGGATAGCTTATGGTGAGAATACCAAATTTCATCAGGCTAATCAATACTACAAAGAAGGAAAATATGAACAGGCTATTTCCCTTTACCAGCAAATTATTGATTCAGGGATTAAAAATGGGGTGATTTTTTATAATCTGGGCAATGCTTACCTGAAAAATGGTCAGTTGGGTAAAAGCATACTTTCTTATGAACGGGCAAAAAGATTCCTGCCGCGAGATGAAGATATAAATTCAAATCTTGCTTATGCTAATCTATTGACAATTGATAAAATATCCAAAAAGCGTCATTGGCTAAAAGCAGGGATTATAAAAGCACATCAGTTATTAAATATTAATGAGCAAACTTTGGTCATTTTCATTATCTATTTAATCATAACTCTCCTGATTATTCTCTATATCTTCATTAATAAAAGGTTATTTATTATCACGGGAATAATTCTCGTCAGTGTTTTTTTAATCTTATTAATTTCATTATCTCTCAAAATTCACTCTACTTTGCAACAAAAGGAAGTAATTATGATTGTTCCCAGGGTAGAGGTAAAAAGTGGTGCAGAGGATAAGATTGAGACTATCTTTTTTATTCACGAAGGAACGAAGGTAAAGATAAACGAGGTCCGAGATAATTGGTATTGCATTGAATTGTTAGATGGTAAGATAGGTTGGATTAAGAACGACACGGTAGAGCGCATATATAGCACTTATTAATCGAAATTTGACCCAGATATGGCTATGAAATTCCAAATCACAAATTCCAAATTCCATTTAGTGAATTAGTGAATTAAGCGAATTAGCGAATTAGTAAAATCTAATCTCTAATTCACTAATCTCTAATTCGCTTTTTGGTATGTGGAATTTGTAAGCGTTCAGGTGGTGTAACAAAAGGAGATATGGAGATTAAGGGGATAAGGGGATATTATTTAAAAAAATTGAAATTAGTAGAAACTGATAGAAATTTATGGAAATTTGTTGTTTTCCACAATCAATTTCTACCTATTTCTATAAATTTCAATCTATTTCTATTATCTTATCTCCATATCACTCTTATCT
>JBFLYA010000074.1 GCA_040757115.1 bacterium
GAAATTTGTTGTTTTCCACAATCAATTTCTACCTATTTCTATAAATTTCAATCTATTTCTATTATCTTATCTCCATATCACCCTTATCTCCTTATCCCCTTTCTTACACTTTTGATATATAGCCTGAACGGTTACTAATCCGTGTCCATCAGTGGCTGAATAATTACCTATAACTAAAACTTAAAGTCCACCCTGAATCGTCCCTCGTAACCGTAGAAATTTTTATCCTTTTCTAATTTATTTTGAGTATAACCTATCTTCCCACCTAATGTGCCAGTAACATTCTTTTGTAATTCATAAGTTCCACTCATATCAACTGAATATTCATTTGTATGGACGGTGAGTCTATTGTTTTCTTTTTTCTTTTCTAACTTAATTTTTAGAGTGGTATCGGTTGTAAGTCTTTTCTTCAGACTAAGTTTACGGCCAAATGGGAGTTTAACTGGTTGTGGTCTTGTAATATCATGCTTTATTAGAAAACTGGGTGTAATATTAAATAGCGAGTCGTTAAGCCCCCCTTGTTTTTTGGTTTTAGAGTTTTGATGGTCTAATTTAAACTCTGTATCTAATCCTTGTTTCCATTTTCGTTTCCAGATTAGAGATGGTTGAAGTTGAGTTTTAATCGTTGTTTCATTGGATTGTGTTTTACTCCAGGTATATTTATTGGTAAAATATGTTCTATCTGAGGAAGATGTGCCTAACAATTTGTTATATTTTGGGAATGCCGTCAATAAATTAATTCCCATATCTAACTCATAGGAATCGGTTAATGACCAGGTTAAGGAACTCTGGTTTTGACCTTTTTCATCCGTTTTAGTATAATTCAAAGATGTTTTTTCCAGAGGTTTCCATGGCGTATACCAATTACTTCTTAACTCATATCCCCGTTTATTGCTGGCTGACCTTCGCTCACCGCCAAATGACGGATATTGACCTGTTTTTGGCCCCTCTCCTTTTAATAACTGACCTTTATAATAATCATTATAAATATTTTTTATGCAGTCCAACAAACCTAATTCGGCTAAAAGATTATTATAATTAGCCGAGACATCAAGGGTAAATTTAGGGGTAAAGGTAAAAATCTTATATCTTGGCCAACCTTTTAATTTCGGAAACCACTCAAAAGGATTCAGTTCTTTTTCCGAAGTCAGTCCAAAATGAGCGCTGGTATTAATATCCTTTCTCCGATTGGTAGATGTTCCTGCATAAGATTCCTGGTATATCATCCCGCTGTCAACTCGAGGATTGATAAAGGGAATACCACTATAAACTATTCGGTCAAACTTTTGTTCAAGTTTCCTTGAACTAAGGTAATATTTTGTATCATCCTGAGCCAAATTTTGTGTTTTTTTCAAGGTTTGAGTAAAATTAGACATAGATTTACCTGTTAATGTTTTTATTGGCGTCCATTCTAAATCCACTCGTTCATCCTGGGCTCTAGTTAGTATCCGTTCATTTTTTGTTGTTTCTACCTGATATTCCTTTTTTGACCAATCTTCGTTATGTTTATAAGTTGAGGTAAGACCAAGTTTTTCACCCGTTGGTATCCACCTGAATATCTTCTTTGGAAATGTGTAATTATAGACATAAGTCGTATCGCCGTGTAGATTTTCATAAGTTTCATCCTCTTTTTTACTTCGGCGGTCGGTATTGATTATCTTACGGTCGCCCCAGGCGTTAAGAGTAATATCCGGAAACTTTGGTATTTTTTTAGCGAGTTCCTTAATCTTAAAATTTGTTGATAATTTTTGGTATTTTGCCGTAGTTTGCCCACAATTGTTATTAAGCATATTTTGACCAACAAGTGGGTCAAGTTTGCTGATGTCATGAAACCATTCATATTTAAGCGGTAAAAATTTTATTCTGGTGAAATTTAAAGTTAAATCTTGTCTTGTCGTATCATCATTTTGAGGTGCTCGACCAATACATTCAAATTCACCATCTATGACCTTTTCACTCCAATCAAGGCTAAGATAATCTTTAAATTTAGTATTAATTGCAACTTTTCTTGCCATACCATTTGATTCTTTCGCCTCAGATAAATGAATTTCATTAACATAAATTTCGCCGCTAATTGATTGGGTGGTGGATGTATTTTCAACCCCCACGCTGAGCCATTTGACATCATCAAAGGTAGGGTTATTTTTAGCCTCATAGCCATAGGGTAGTTCGGTATAATTATAAGGTGGTGTGTTTGAACCTTTTCTTTTTTCTTCCTCAATCACACTAATTAGTTTATTTTTAAAATCATCCAGATTAATACTTATCAATCGCCACCCTGTGAAGTCAACCGGAAGTGTGTATCCAAAGTAATTATTTTCATTTAACCCAAATCTTATGAAGAATTTTTCAGATTGACTATCGCCATAGAGCCAGAATTTAAGATATTTATAATCATTATAACCTTGTTGAGTCTGAAATGTGCAGTAGGAATAACCTTTTGTTATAGTAGTAGGAGTTTGAGACCCAGCGGTTGTTGGTTCTAAGTCATATTTTAATACCAGCGCCTCTTCTCTTTTCATATCTTCATCCGGGTATAGTTCTTTATACTCAGCGAAAGTTCTAATGGAGCTATAAACATCATCTTCTGCATTCTTTGAGCTAACCGTAAATGTGCCTTTTCCATAAGGAGTAACCGTGCCCATACTCCATCTGCCGCTACCAATAAGTCCAAGACCACCAACACAGATTTCACCTTCCGTAGCAGTCTCTGTGCCTTTAAATCGTAATCGGATATGTTTAATAGCACTCAAGCGTGGTGTTCCGGTGCCTATTTGTGCCTTTGATAATGGAATAGACCATAACTGCCAATCTCCTATTTGATATTTAATACTAACCGTTCCCCCAAACTCTTTAAAATTCAAGACAAAATAGTTCTCGTTGACACTTAAGATACCATCTCCGTTTAAATCTTCTGTATCAAGTTGATTATTATCGGCGCCTATTTGAGTAGTTATACCATCAAGATATTGAAATTGCCAGCCCGTATCTTCATTCTGATTAAGCACATAATCATTATTTACATCTTCTTTTTTCGGCAACCTTCCTTCTCCTCCTATACCATCGGCGTTTTCTGAAACCTCACCTAAATCAATATACAATTCATCTATCTTATTCAGGTCACTGTTTCTAAGCCAGATTTCTAAATGTGTATAATCAGTAAAATCAATGGGCGTATTAGATAGCGGGGAAACAATAGAAATCCAGGAATCTGTTCCAAAATCCGTATAATGAAGTCGCAGGACATTTTCTTCTACCGTATCATCATCTTCCCATTTGACATTCTCTTCATAATCATAAGGACCTGATATTTCGCTTATTGGTCGATAAGCAGGTGCGGTCATAAGATTTCCATAGCTATCTTTGCAATATAATAATTTAGCCCTTTTATTTGTTTGCGGCAGACTACCGAGTTGCCAGGCGTTTTCATCCATAGAAATTGTCCTTGCATCCTCCACGCCTTCCATAGAATCTATAATTGCCGAGCCAAAGGTATTTTTATCCTTGAAGGATTTAGCCACTTCCCCACCAATGGTTATATCAAGGGGTAATTTATTATCCATCTTAAACAGATTTTTCAACAGAGGGAGAACTTTAATCGAGGCATTGACATCTACTACCTGTAAATTTCCAAGTGTTGGGTCAGAAACCTTAGGTATTTTTTTCAACTTTTGTGCACCTTCATAAAGATAAGTAGAACCTATGGAAAAGTTGTCATTTAGTTTAAACTCACCACGCAAACCGGCTATTGTTTTCTGGTATTTTGTCCCGATAAAAGGTGTGTATTCATAATCTATTTTAATCGTTGTATTTTCAGTGATATTTATATGCGGCATAAATGTTAAAAAACCGGTATCATAGTCAATAAAATAATCTGTATTAGGCGTTAATAATTTCCCATCAACATAAATCTGTTCACTGCCTTCAACAATGTTCAAATAACCTAACATATAAGTCTTTATTTTAGTAGTATAACTTCCTATAATCGTATATTTATGCTGTTTGGAATAATCATCATTTGGATTATATGAAACAGATAGGAGTTCAAGATAATCTTTCAACTCGTTAATATGGGCATTTAAGAAAGGATTCGTTTCTGTGCCTCTCAGGTCAAAACAGGTCATATCTGGAAATTCTATAATTCCGGTCTCATGGTCGATATAATCCTGATTAATTGTCGGGTTATCATCAATCTTACCATCACCATTATTATCCAATCCAAAGATTTGTAAATAATAGTATTCGCCTGTATCTTTGGTATTATTATTATTTTTATCAAAAAAATTCTTACTGGCGTTATCTATAATCTCTAATTTAAGGTCTGTATCTGTTGGGATACCTTTTTCACCTATGGTGTAGCGGTTTTTCATTTCAAAAATATCATCTTCTACATAAGCTACGCCTGGTTCAATCATAAGTATAGTGCCCGGGTTATTTATATCTCCAGAGTATTGTTGTGGAAAATATTTACCGGTGTTATCTCTAAAAACTACACCCACGATGTAATCTCGACCAACATTTTGTTTAAAGGTAATGATGCTATCCCCATTATTATAGGTATAATCCTCCCCGTTGTATTGGATATCAAAACGGCCGGTATAAGTTTTACTTCCAATTATCGCCGTTGCCTGACCAATATGTTTAGGTGGGTTATTATTATTACCATTTTTATCATCAATATATACTGCCTCTAAAGTAATGGGAGTAGCAATCGTCCCCAGTTCCTGCGAGAATAAATAGTAATATTTTTGGGCAAGATAACTTGTATCCGCTCGATTGATATTTACTATTCTTCTATCTCCTTTGAATTCTTTGGTTACTCTAATTCCTTTAGTTCTACTGGCAATACCCCAGAGGTTAGTTTTCTTACCTAATTTTGCCTCAGCACTCACACCAAATACCTGCTGATTATAGTTTACAAATTCAGTGTTAGGGGCACTGAATTTAACATCACCAAATTCTACCTTTTGAACAACCTCTTTATTATCACCTTGATAATTTATATAGAATTTTTGTTTTTTATTCTGGTCAATATCACTATAGTCAACTTTAATATTGATTTTATTTTTTATAGTGCCTTGAAGTAAGACCGTTAGCTCCTGGTGGATATTAATTCCCGAGGTAAATCCACCGCCAGGCTTTTCCTTATTTTTACGCCGTTTAGAATCAAGAAATTCAGAATTTCCTGCTTTTATATCAATTACCTTTGTCCCGTCAATCTGTAATTTTGAATCTATGGGTAATTCGCGGTCAAGGAAAGCATTCAAATCAAACTCTTTCTGTCCTGCTAATTCTTCTTCTCTCTTTTTTCTTCTTTCCTCTTTTCTTTTTTCCTTTTCAGATTTTTTAGCCAGTTTTTCTGGCTTTTTTTCTTTTTCAGCCGGTTCTTTAGTCACTTTTTCTGGTTCTTTTTTCTCTAATTCAGATTTTTTCTTTTCTTCAATCGCCTTTCTTTGAGCCTCTTCCTTTTCCCCCTTTTCTCTTTCAGCCTTTTCTTTAGCCAATTTTTCTGCTTCTTTTTGTGCTAATTCGAGTTTTTCCTTTTCTTCAATAATTTCCCTTTTTAGTTTTGCTTCCTCTTCTACTTTTTTAGCGGCTAATTCTTTAATCCTTTTTTCTTCTTGTTGTTTTGCCTTTTTCCGAGCAAGTTCCTGTTCAATATCTTCTTCTATTAATTGTAATTTTTCTTCAAATTTTTGTTTTTCTTCCCGGGCTATTTTTATCTCTAATTCTTTCATTTTTTGTTCTTCTTCTTCAATAAGTTTTTGTTTCTCCTCGAGGATTTTTTCCCTTCTTTGTGCCAACTCCTTTCTTTCTATTCGGGCTATTTTTTCTGCGGCTCTTTTAATCTTGTTGTAGTGATCTCTATCAAATTTTAGTTTAATTTGATATGGTATAATTACCTCAAACTCTACCTCAGGTTCAAGTTCTCCTATCTTTTCTTCTATTTTAGAGATAGGTTTAAGTAAGCTAATCTCTCCCTGGGCTAATGATTGATATGGGGAGGTAAATGCTTGTTTTCTGGTGGTAGTTTCAACTTTTGAGGCAGTGGATTTTTTAGCAGAAGGGGTAAGCAATTCTTTGTCTATCACTAATTTTTCAGTTAATAAGGTTTGAGCCCAGACATTAAGCGGTATAAATAATATTAGAAAAACACACCTTTTAATCATCACTATTTCCCTATTGTATAATGATACCATATAATTCAATTAAATGCAAGTAAAATTTTGCGACCTGTGCGATTAAGATAAACCACGAAGGGCACGAAGACCACGAAGAAAAAATATTGTAACTATTCAGTAATTATTCAGCCACAGATTAACACGGATAAATAGCAGATATAGCGGTTATTAACTGGAAGTTTACATAGGATAATACCCATAAATAAGGCATGAGAATAATCGTTCCGTTAGGAACATAATATCGGTAGGAATAGATAGACAAATCAATCAGTTCCGTAGGAACGATATATTGGTAGAAAATTTATGGAAAGCCATTTACCGATATATTGTCCCTATGGGACATTAAATGAAGGATGAGGTAGAATTTTCATATTCTATTTTTCCCATTTTATCATAAGAAATGGGGGAAAGCAAGCCAAATGGACATAATTGTCTAAAAATATAGAGAGTTATAGCACTAATTTGACATAGTGTAGCAATGGTTTGCGCATAACTTGTTAATTCACTACGAGTAGTTACGAGTATTTAATTCTAAGTAAAGTTTTGAATAATAACTGCTATATAGTTGATAGTCCTTCAACTATCAACTATCAACGATTTTTAGTTTTACGCTTTTAGTTTTAAGTTTTTCAGAGAATTTTGCAAATTTGCCAAAGTTCAGTAAAATTATCTCTTTCCTTTCAGCGTTATTCTTTGGCAACTTATCAATTTTGAAATTTGATTTGTAATTTTGCATTTTGATATTTGATATTTAATATTTATTTGTTGTCTCCCCCAAATCCTATTTTGCAGAACCCTAAATTCAATATAATAATCTCACCCCTTCTGGGTTAATGAATTATAGACTTTAATTGTTCCCTCTGCCATACTTTCTAAACTAAACTGCCTTATTATTTTTTCCCGTGCTTTTTTGGCTATCTTTTCAGCCAATGCTTTCTCTTGCAATATCCTGATAATTTCTTGCGTTAAAATCTGGATATTACCAGGCGGGACTAAAATCCCATCTTCATTATGGGTAATAACTGTAGGCACACTGCCAAGATTAGAAACTATCACCGGTTTCTCACAAGCCATTGCCTGAATTATGGTTAAATCATAACCATTGATACGGATAGTTGCATTGACAAAGACATCGGCTAAATTATAAAACAGGGGTAACTCCTCATAAGGCACAAGTCCTGTGGTAATAATATTTTCCCTTAGTCCTGCTCTATCAATCAGTGTCTCTAAATCCTCTCGATAATCTCCATCACCTACGATGATTAATTTAGTCCCTGGAATACTCTTAAGGATAGCAGGCATAGTTAGGATAATGTTTTGGATTCCTTTTTCTTTAGTCAATCTGGCCACACCTAAAATAACTTTACCTGCTTGATTTATTTTGTATTTTTCTCTTAATTCGGTGCTATTTTTAGGAGCAAATAAATGCGTATCAACTCCATTATAAACCACAAATATATCGCTATCCCTGGTTTGATAAAGGAACTTTATGCGTTTTATTTGTTCATTACTTGTAGCAATGATAGCATCGGCTCTCATAAGAGCTTTACGAGATACAAAGAAATAATTATAAATATGATATAAAATCCTGCGTATAGATAAAAAGGCATTTCGTATATCTTTGTAAGAGGAAAGTAATACACCCCACGCAGACTTTAGCTCATCAAGGTTTGTGCCATGTAAAGAAATTACCGTCGGGATATTGTATTTTTTATTTAATCCCTCTAAAAGAAAAGGTATTCCTCCACCACTTTGACCATGAACAACATCAAATTTTTCCAGGGTATGTAACCTGATAAATTCCTGGACACTTTTTCTACACCATGCCCACGAATATTTACCAGGTCTTGTTCCCTTTGTATAATATATTTCTATGCCATCGATAACCTCGTATTCTTTACCTTGTGGATGTTGGGTGGTAATCAAAATTACCTTATGACCTTTCTGGGCAATCCCTTTACAAATCATCATCGTATGGTCTTCCAATCCACCTTTGGCATGTACCGGTATAGAGCGGGCTAACATACAAATTCTCATTCTTGATGCTCCTTTCAAGTAACTCTTTCACTTTTGCTCATTTTTGGGAGAATTTTAGCACAAATTTTATCCTCTGTCAATAAAAATTTACACCCCCGCGTAATGGGTCACTGAAATGGGAAATTACCTGCAAGAAGGCACGTGGTGAGTAGTTTCTCCTCTTCATCCTTTTTTGTATCAACAAGGGGCTACAAAGAAAATGGGGAAAGAAAAGTTATTTTCTCTTTCCCCACTCTCTTTCCTTAAGAGACAAACCTTTATACTTATCAACATCCATTCGTTACTTAACACCAGGTGGAGTAATAGTCTCTTTTATCTCTGGTGCCTCTCCAAAACTGAGACTAGCCGACATATCGCCCACATAGTCGTTCCAATGTGGACAGGCGTAATCTGCTAGTCCTTGCCAGGTTACAGGATCAAGTCTTGCCCTTATGGTATAATCAGCTCTTGTAATGTTTCCCTGTGCGTTAATGTCATAAGCGTTGCCAAAGATCCCTATTTCTAATACATTGTCTCCCTCTACAGATACAAACGCTGCTGCTCCATGAACAGTGTTCTCTGCCCCGACACCAGCGTAGATACCTGCTATGTCAAAATAAGGAGCAGGATCTCCATCATATCCCAATTCAAATTCCCAATTCCCAACTGTTAAAGTTACTACGGCGGCGGAACTTGCCGTTATCAGAGAGAACACTAAACTCATCGCTAATATGGTTACCCTCATTACCTTCTTCATCTTTTTTCACCTCCTTTCTTTTTAAAGATTGCGGAAATACAAAATGCGAGCTAAAAAACAGAGGTTAAATCTCCATCAGCCAGAGAGATTCACCTGTGAAAAAGCTTATTTGTTGCATCAGTCATAGAAATCTCACAAACGCATAGTTACATCCTTTTTGCTTTTAGCCACAGATGTTACCACACCTTCCGGCTGATAATTTTAGCTCACTTTAGCCTTACCTGAGTTTTTTTTCAGGCTTTCCGCGGCTATCTTATCCTTCCCACTTGATTTATAAATCGCACCCTTGTCTTTCAGTGCTCAAAATATATCTCAAGTGAAAGGTTGACCCTCTTATTGTGCAGAATGCAGTTACCCTCCTACTATCCTTGAAATAGTCGAGTTTTTTATCATCGACTTTCAACGGAACTTCCCCTCTATTTAAAGACAAAAATTTAGCACAACCATTTGATTTTCAATAAGATATAGTGATATCTCTTTTTTTCTAATTCCTATCTACAATTGAAAGAAGGATTTAATTCCTCATCCCTTAGGATTGTATAATAGCATATTAATTAAATTTTGTCAAGCATTTTTTAAAAAAAATAATAAAAAATTTCGACCTGTATGGTTAGAAATTATAAACAATGATAAGACTATGGAGTTAGATAATTTGAAAGCAATTTTTGTATGTGTATAGCGTGCTACAGTATGAGGGTATAAATAATTCCGTAAGATTTAATGTATCCCGCAGATTTCGCAGATGAAACGCAGAAATAAAGGGATTCGAGATTCGGGAATAAAAGAATCCCCTAACCACGAAATCCGAACCCCGAACCCAGTTTTCAGAGGAAACGGACATGAGCCAAGGCTCACAAAGGGCAATGAAAATGGGAGAAGGACAACCCCCTAACCCCCTTTATTAAGGGGGAATATGTGTTCTAAACCAGAGGATACGAGTCTGTGGATACTATACTAATTCGCTAATCTCTAATTCACTAATTCGCTATTTTCAGGGGAAACACTCATGAACCTGCGGCTCACAAAGGGGGATGAAAATAATGGAAGAACAACCCCCTAACCCCCTTTATTAAGGGGGAATATCTGTTCTACACCATAGGATACGAGTCTGTGGATACTATACTAATTCGCTAATCTCTAATTCACTAATTCGCTATTTTCAGGGGAAACATCAACGATAATCTGCGAAATCTGCGGGAGATAGTCCATATTCAAAACCTAACCATACAGGTCGAAATTTTTTTGTCCTATCTGTAACTATTGATATTTATTAATGTTATAGAACTTTCGATTTATCAGTACCCCCACGCAATCAAGCATAGTTTTTGCTGCCCGAATCGTTGCTCCAGAACCACCCAGTTTTTCCTTTACTTGTTTCAACTCGGTTATCATTTTTCCCCTTTTGTCTTCATTTTCCAATAACTCTATGGCATATTGGGAAATAAGTTCAGGCTCAGCCTTATTTTGGAGTAATTCTGGAACAATCTCTTTTCCGGCAACGATATTTGGCAAGCCAATAAAACCACCCGTAGAAACTAATATCTTACCCAATTGCCAGGTGAGCCAGTTGAGTTTATAAACGATAATCATCGGCACGCCTATTAAGGCGGCTTCTAATGTCGCTGTTCCGGAGGCAACGATGAGTAAATCACTTATGTTCATTACCTCATAGGTATTGTTTGATACTATTTTCGTATTTTGAAGTTTGAATTTCAAAATATCCTCTTTTGATAAAGTCGGGGCTAAAGGCAGGATAAATTGGGCATCCGGAAAATGTCTCTGAATTTTTTCAACCCCGGATAACATAATTGGCAATAAAACCTTAATCTCACTTTTTCTACTGCCAGGCAACACGCCAATAATTTTCTTTTTCTGGTCCAGATTAAACTCTTTGCAAGCCTCTTCTTTACTCATTTGAGGGCTGACGATGTCTAATAAGGGATGACCGATAAATTCTACCTTATTGCCTGCCTCTTGATAAATCCTTGCCTCAAAATCAAATATACAAATAACCTTATCAACTAATTTCGTCATTGTTTTTGCCCGGCCTTTTCGCCATGCCCAGGCAGTTGGAGGAATATAATATACGGTTGGGATGTTTAATCTTCTGGCTGTTTTTGCCAATCGCATATTAAACTCAGGGAAGTCAATTAAGACTAACAGATGAGGTTTTTCTTTCTCTAAATAATTGCCAACCTCTTTCAGTCGGTAGATAAATTCAGGGATTTTAGTGATAATCTCTACAGCACCAATTGCACAGAGGTCAGATATATCAAAATCTATCTTTACCCCTGCAAGTGCCATATTAGAACCACCCATTCCTTGAAGATGGACATCTGGCGATAATTCTTTTATGGCTTGAGCTAATTTGCCACCATACAAATCTCCGGATGCCTCGCCGGTGATAATGACTATTTTTTTCATTTCTTTTAACCTCTTACCAATTACTTTCCCCATTTCTCCGTTTCTCCCTTTCTCCGTCTCTTATCTGATAATCACTAATTTCCCTGATTTTTTCTCAACACCATAGGTAACGATATAAATATATACTCCACTGGCAACATCCTTTGAATGACTGTCTTTGACATCCCATTCGTATATCGAACTGACATCCTCAATCATTCTTATCAAATCTCCTGATATATCATAAATTCTAATCGTGGAATTAGCAGGTAACCCCTCAAATATGATTTTATCATCCCCTCTGCTGGGTTTAAAAGGAACAGGATAGACGATGAATTTAGAGAGGTCTTGAGCCTCAAGATAAACAATTAAGGTGTAAATCCCAAGTCGGGAAATAGGGGCAGTGACTTTATTTTCAAATGTATTCACCACGCCATCCTCAATTTTCACCCATCTATTGTTTTTTAATTCATAAATCGCTAAATTTAACTCTTTACCGCCAACCATAGATACATCCGCTTCACTATAGGTAATCGTAATAAAGGCTGATGTTGTGCCAAATCCCTCAGTTAAAATCTCTCTTTGTTCATTTCGTCCCTCGATTTTATAAACTGTATCTGGAATCCTTTTTACCAGAGTGTCTTTGTCGGTATAGTAATTAGCCGTAGTAACCTCTGGGTCGGGTGGGTCTTTGATAAAAACCGGGTAATAGTCTTCTGGTAGAAAATATCGCGCCACATCTATCGCTATATTTCCTTCTTGTATCTTTTCATCTTTACTATCGTCTATTAAAACAAAGAATGGATTACTCTTTATGGTTCTGACTCCATCTGTGGCTGTTATTTCTACATCGGGCGTTGCTTTATTTATACTCACCGTGCCTGTCCATATCCCTGCGGTAAAATTACGGGTGATATTGATGGAATTGGTCGTGTCAGTTAAATTAAAAGCACCATTATAATCTGCGATATTCTCATAAATATCATAAGCGGTTACGGTTGCGGGGAAAGATGTCCGCCAGATTTGAGTTGAAATGTGGTCAATCTTAAAATGGTTCACAATTGCGGGCAAAACCGTAAATGGTGGGGAAATACCAGTTTTGCCTTGTGAAAATATATTAATGGTTACATTATCCATTGCCGTAGTAATAACAACCTCTTGTGAGCAAGTGCCTGATTTAAAATTAGAGGTAGTTTTGGGTAAAATAGTTGTGGTTGTATCCTTCAATTCGCCAGAATTATTAAAACTTTCCACGATATTGCCATATTTATCGTAGGCAGTTATTTGAATCTCGAATTTTTGACCTGCAATTTGAACTTCAATAGGTTTAAACCCAAAATGGTCTAAGACATCCGAAATTAATGTAATTGTAGCAATTCCCGTTATCTCCTCGACTTTATATGTTAATATCTCAAGACCGGTTTTTGTTCCGGCAACAAAGGTCGTAGAGGTTGCCTCAAGATGAGTTAGAGTTCCAAGTCCATTTTCCATTTGCCATTGACCATTTATCACCCTTTCATTCGCATACTTATCAAATCCTTTGGCTTTAAAAGGTTGTGAATTTGTAACCACAGTAATCGTTGCCTGTGGCAGGATAATAATATAAGATAAGGAGCCAGGGAGAATGGTAATTCCCGCGGTAGCAAAGATATTGCCGACAAAAGCCTTTATTATTCCTTTTCTAACTAATATCCCGGCGGTAAAGATGGTTTGTGAGCCAACATTTGCATTAAAATATCCGATATTTTCAGTGACCTCCCAATTACATTCAAAATTCGCTAACTCATTATCATGGTCATCATATCCTTTAGCAATTAGTGGTGCGGCGGCATCTACAATTAACTCTAATGTGTTTGGTGAGATAGAGATGTAAGATAAATCAGAGGGGAAGACAGAAAATACATTGCTCATTCCTGTTTTAGTGCCAGACCAGACCGTGATTACCGTAGTTCCTACCTGATTAATTGAAACTGTGCCTGTCCAGATGCCAGAGGTAAATTTTGTGGTAGTTTGTGGGGCAATCGTATGAGATGTATCCTGAAGATAGGCAGTATTATTATAATCCGCAATGTTATCATAGGCATCATAAGCGGTGATGGTAATTGGAAAACCTACCCCAGCAATTTGTGTGGTGATTGTTGCAAAGATAAAGAACTCAAAGTTATTGGGTTTAACTAAGAAGGTATTGCTTGTGCCAGATTTATCATTATCCATAGCGGTAATATTTGTTGTGCCCGCTTTTTTAATAACTACCATCCCGGACCATTGTCCATCTTTAAAATTACCACTTTGATAAGGCTGGACACTTAAATTAACACTATTAGAAAATGTTGTTGCGGTATTTCCCCAATTATCATAAGCCGTAATTTTGATTAAGAAATCAATTCCCGCAATCTGTGTTCCAATTTCATCAAACAAAAAGTATGAGACTTCACCTGGTTGAACAAGGAATGGGGGACTCACCCCTTTTTTACCTTTGCAATCAGCGATGAGTAGTGCCGTTCCTGCCTTAAAAACACTCACCGTGCCAATGTATTTACCATCTTTAAAATCAGTAATGGTCTTTGGAGTAATTTCACCATTAAGGTTAGTTAAGGTTACGGTATCTTTAAAGTCAAGGACAGGATTATTCCAGAAATCTACTGCGGTAAGGGTGATAGTAAAAGGTGTTCCTGCGGTTTGAGTGCCAATATGGTCAAAATTAAAGTGATGATGCAGTCCAGAGGTTACCGTGACCATAATAGAGTCAGATGGATTTTTTCCCCCAATGACTTTTGCGGTGATGGTGCCTGTGCCGACTTTGGTGGGTGCAGAGTAAGTTGCTATGGCTATGCCATTAATAGTCGGTGAAGATAAAGTTATAGAACCAATGATTGTGGACCAATCGACGATAGTTCCATCATCAGCGAGGTTACCAAATTCATCCTTAACCAGTGCAGTAATGGTCATAGTTTTTGTCACCGGGATAGTTACTGAGCCTGGTGAGATAGTTATGGTTGCGGGCGCGACTAATGCCCGAATTTGAATTATATCTTCACCAGTTAAAGGTGTAGAATTATCATCAGTCACTTTTAAGAGTATGGAATATACGCCTGGTTGGAAGAATGTATGAGTAGTAATCGAGCCTGGTGCATTAAAGCCATCTCCAAAATCCCATTCAAATTTGACAATGTGTCGTTTTGGGTCAAGGTGGTAGGAGTTAGTGCCAATAAACTGGATTGATTTTCCTACCTGGATTATTTGTGGGTTAATCCGGGCTATGGCAACAGGTGGAGCACTGAATAAGGATTTCATTAAAATAAGTATTCCCCAGGCAGTAGAAAGTGAAGGGGTTAGATATATTGCCCAGTCTTTTTTATCCTCCCAATGACCATCAGGAAACTGATTTTTTAAAAGGTAATCTACATACTCATTATACCACTCAATATCACCCAGCATATCTGGCGAGGGTAATTTTATAAGCCTTAGCCCTTTCATAATGGCATACATACCATAAAAATTACCAAAATTGGCACCGCCATTTTTCCAATTGTTATACAAGTAATTAATTGCCTTGTTGGGTTTTTCTTCAGTAGCGGTATATCCGAGATAGGCAAAATCAGCTATTCCCGCACCAGTCCTCACCGCAGAAGGGTCAGATGGAGATGTATATCCAAAACCCCCATTATTGGTATTTTGACTATACTCTAACCAATATTTTAACTCATCTTTAAGAAATTGAGGTGCGGATATATTCCAGGGGTCAGTTGCTGAGGCGGTTAATCCTATTACTGGCCATTGAGTTGCAGAATTATCACTGGACCCATTCTGATTATTATAAGGAGAATATTGCCAACCACCCCTTCCATGGGGGGTGTGAGTACCTTCATCACTTTGTGACCAGGCACAATAATCAACCATATCTTGAAGAATCTCTCGATATGTTCGATTTATAACCGGCCCGGTCCTGGCTACTCGCTCTGGTTGACGACTGCCGACTATCGCCATCATCATTGGCCCTATTTCATATATAGGTTGACCTTGGTATATTCCTATTCCTATACCATTGTCATTTGTATCCGGGTCTCCAGCGGTTTGTGTGCCAATTGTAACTATTTCACATCGGGTAAAAAGATAATTAAATCCTCTTTCTATTGTTTCTACATACGGGTCTTCATCTCTATCCCCACCTGGTAACCGTCCTTGATTTTCAAATGCCTCAATTGCCGCCGCAGTAGGCGAAACATAAAAACCAGACGCCTTCCAATATCCGCATTCTGTCCCACTTTGTATTGTTCGTGTTTGGGTGCTATGTAGAAACCAGAGGGCATTATCAATAGCAATATCCATCGCCACAGTAGTGGTCGCTTCTCTTATCCTGACTCGATAACTATCTGTGCCTGTATTATTCATTCCATCAGTTACTTTCAAGGTGGCAATGAATAGAGTATTTTCACTTCCTTTATAAGTATGTGTAGCAGATATGCTGTAAGGATTAGTCACTATCTTAGTTATAGTCGAATTACCATCCCCAAAATCCCACTGGTATTTTAAAGTTCCAGTGCCCCGTTTAACGGTACCTTTAAGGATAATTTCTTTTCCACTCCAGGTTTGATGTGCGTTATATGAGTTATACCAGGGAACACAGATTACCTTTAGAGATTCCTCTGCCGATACATAAGCAGGTAAAAATAAAATTAGAAGGATTAAAGACTTTTTAAAATCCATCATTTATATTTATACCATACAAACTAAAATTTGGCAAGAAAAAATAGATTGACAAAGATGATATTTTATGATACCTTATAATCTGTGAATGGGAAAAAGGTTTTATTCAATTTTTAAAACTAAATTCGGTTGGATGGGGTTAATGGCGAGTAATATTGGTTTAACTCGTGTTATTTTACCTCAACCTGATAAGAAAAATATCCTTAAAATGGTGCAGGGTTTAGTTCGAGATGATAAATGTTTTGAGAAGACAAAAAACTCACTAATGAACTACTTTGAAGGTAAAAAAGTAGAGTTTGACTATCCGATAGATGTCCGGTCAGCGACTGAGTTTGAAAATAAAGTTTGGGAGGTTACCTGTTCAATTCCTTATGGTGAGGTAAGGAGTTATCAATTTATCGCAGAAAAGATAGGTAGGCCAAAGGCATTTCGGGCGGTAGGACAGGCATTAAAGAAAAATCCTCTTCCGATTATTATTCCCTGCCACCGCGTTATCCGAAGTGATGGGAAATCAGGTGGTTTTTTAGGGGGAATAGAGATGAAGAAAAACTTGCTCAGATTAGAACATAATCGGTCTTAAAAATGGTGGTAACCGTTCAGGATATAGCCACAGAGTCACAGAGAACACAGAGGGAATATATAACTACGAATGAACACAAATACAAAAAAATTTGGTAACTATTCACCACGAAGGGTACGGAGAGCACGAAGTGAAATTTGATGAATTATCGAATAGAGTCATTGGATGCGCTATAGCGGTGCATCGAACTCTTGGGCCAGGTTTGCTTGACACCGTGAAGAGTGATAATTCACAATTCACAATTGACAATTCACCATTCACCATTATTAAGGAAATTTAGGGAAGAAATTGTGAATGGTGAATTGTGAATGGTGAATAGTTACAAAATTTGTAGTATGAGGCTTTAGCCTCGCTTCTGGCAAGCCAAAAGGCGAACCTAATGGTTTTTGCAAAATTAACTTCCACTTTTCTGGAATACCATAAAATAAATTAAAAATCAAACATCAAAATGTAAAATTACAAATCAAAAATCAAAATATTCTCCAGCTACTTTG
>JBFLYA010000075.1 GCA_040757115.1 bacterium
TTATAGTTTATGGTTTATGGTTTATAGTTTATGGTTTATGGTTTATAGTTTATGGTTTATGGTTTATAGTTTATGGTTTATGGTTTATGGTTTATGGTTTATAGTTTATGGTTTATAGTCTATAGTCCTTCAACTATAAACTATCAACTATAAACTATCAACTATCTACTACATTTCAGCGTTAAAATACTTGAAGCAAAGATATTACCAAATTCCTCCAACTCTTTGAGAAACCCTGCTACTTCCTCTTTGAAATTTGATTTGTAATTTTGCATTTTGATATCTAATATTTGATATCTAATATTTGATATTTATTTATTGTCTCTCCCAAATCCTATTTTGCAGAACCCTATTGGAAAATGGTAAATAAGCAAGCAAGCACCATTACCCCTTTCGTTATTTTGCAGATATTACCCTGTTTTTCCCTTCTTCTTTAGCCCGATAGAGTGCCTTGTCTATTTTTTCAACAAACTCAAATTTACTACCGACATCTAACTTTGGATATGTTCCAATACCAATACTCATTGTAACTGAGGTGTTAGGTGGAAGTCCGGAGAAGATATATTCTTCGATTGAGCATCTTATCCTTTCTGCGGTCTTAAAGGCGCCCTCACTATCTGTTTCTGGCATAATCACTGCAAACTCTTCACCACCATAGCGTGCCACAACATCCATATCTCGAACACACCTTTTTAATAAAGACCCTATCCCTTTTAAAATCATATCCCCGGTTTGATGTCCATAAGTATCATTTATCTTTTTGAAATTATCTATATCCCCAATCAACAGAGAAAAGGTTAATTTATATCTTTTTGCTCGTTGGAATTCAGTTTCCAGGACTTCCTGAAAATGACGATGATTATAACATTTAGTTAAACCATCCGTAATGGCTAAGAGTTTAAATTGGTCATAAAACATCGCATTATTAATCACAATTGTGGCTTCATCCGCAATAATATTGAGTATTTCTATTGTTTCTGGATTAAAGGCATTTTCAAAGGCACTGGCAAAATATAAAATGCCTATCACTGATTTGTGTGCCCGCATGGGAATACTCAAGGAAGACCTCACCTTTATCGGAGCATCCTTTTTCCCTTTTTGTGCTGTTGATTTAATCGTTGTTACCCGTAGATTATCCTGACGGACAGTAAAGTCAGCCTTTGTCATCCCTTCAGTTTTTATTTTTGCAATGCACTCGGTTAAAAAGCTTTCAGATATTGATTGATTTATATAGACCATCATATTTATTGTTTCATCCTGTTCTATCATCACTGAGGCTAAATGATAGTTAACAACCCTTGTGAGCAACCCTAAAATTTCCTTGATGACATCCTCACAATTATCACAGGTTCTCGCAATTCTATTAATTTCATTTAACAGTGTTGTTTGAAAGAGTTTTTTATCTAATAGCCCATTGAGGCGATACAGGATGTTATCAATTGTTGTCTTGGGGATTTCTACTGGTTTTTTCTTTCTTTGTTCTTCAGTTTTCTCAAGGACACGAACAATCGCATTAAACAACTCATCAGATTCAAAGTCTTTGATAATATATTCATCTGCCCCGGTCTGTAATCCCCAGAATTTGTCTTTGGGTGCATCTTGAGAAGTAAGCATAATTACCGGGATGTAAGAGATATTTTCATCGCCTTTTAATAATCTGCAGACCTGGTAGCCATTCATTTTTGGCATAAGCACATCCAATAACATTAAATCTGGTAATTCGAGATATGCCTGCTCGATGGCTTCGATTCCATCTTTTGCGACAACGGTTTCATATCCTTCCTTCCCAAGGAAGAATCTTAACATCTCAACAATGGTTGGACTATCATCAGCAATCAAGATTTTATCTGCCACTTCGTGATTTTATCCTCCTCATTATTTCATCTGGTATTTCATCCAGGGGTAGAATTTTGTCCACACCACCCATTTCAATAGATACTTTTGGCATACCAAATATGGCGCAGGTTTTTTCATCCTGGGCGATAGTGAATCCGCCGGCGTCTTTAATTGCTTTTATACCAATTGCTCCATCATCACCCATACCTGTAAGAATTATACCCATCGCGGAATCCTGATATGCCTGGGCTACGGATGTAAGTAAGACATTCCCGGCGGGTTTATGACCACCAACAGGCGGCGTATCTTCTAATTTTATCCGCTCGTTTTTAGTTACAGTCATATGGACAAAAGACGGAGCAACATATACTGTTCCTTTATTAAGTCTCTCCCCATCTTTTCCTTCTCGAATTTCTATGGCACATTCATTATTCCACCAATCAACTAATCCTTTCGTAAATCCATCAGAGATATGTTGAACAATGACGATTGGTATCGGGAAATCAACAGGTAATTTAGATAATATTTTCCGAACAGTTTTAGGTCCACCAGTAGAAGAAGCGATGCCAATTATCTTGAATTTTGCCTCAGATGGGGTAGGTGTAGATTCTAAAAACTCTTTTTCCTTTTTGAGGAGTCTACCGCCAAGATGAGTAATTACCTTTACATTTACCAGGATTTTTACTTTATCTATAAGTTGTTTTCTTTTTTTTGAGGCAGGATTTAACAATTCTGAGATATTTGGTCTTTCGATAACATCTAATGCCCCAGAATTTAATGCTTTAAATGCAATCTCCATATCTTTTGGAAGTAAGGAGGTAATGACGATAATCGGGGTAGGATGGTAAGCCATAATATGTTCGGTTGCCTGGAGTCCATCCATAATCGGCATAACTATATCCATCGTGACTATATCTGGTTTTAATTCGGGTATGAGGTCAATTGCCTCTTTACCGTTAGTCGCCGTGGCAATGACTTTAATCTCTTCTTCACTTTCTAAGGCACTGATAATTGCATCACGGATAATCGCTGAATCATCTACAACTAAAACTTTTATTGGGTTTTTCATCATAATGTGTCTCCTAATATTTTATACGGAGTAAGACGCGGTCAAAACTTACACCTTTAACGAATGGATGAATATCTGTTTCCACAGCATACTGACGAATCAATAATTTTTTTTGTAGCAAATCTTCTATTTTAATATCAGTAACATCGTATCCAAACTCTTTTAATGCCTGCCATACCCGTTCGGCATTAATTCTATCAGGTCTCATAAAAATATCAATATCTAATGTTGCCCGCGCATAACCATGCACAGGAAAAGCAGTTGCCCCGATTATTACAAAATCCACTTTATGTTCTTTTAATGATTTCAAAAGGCTTTCTGTATCCACTTTTCTCCAATAATTCTCTCATCTCTTTTGATTTTTTAAACATCATCTCAAATCGCTGACGAGTGGTAAGAGATAAGAGATACTTTAATTCAAACTCCATTTCTTTTTTTTCATTATCTTTATCTAATTTTAATATTGGACTCATAACGCTCCTTCAGACCAAGTAACTGTTCACCGCAAGATGCCACAGAGACGCAGAGAAAAAATTAAAATCTATTCACCAGAGACAGAAATTTTCTTTTTTTTGTGCATTTCGGGTCTTTCGTTGTTTATTAATCTTTTAATACGGACTTTGGACTAACTGTTTTTAAGCCTTTTTAAACACCGAAAAACGCGAAAAACACAAAAAAAAGATATTTTCCTCTCTGCGAACTCTTGCGTCTCTGCGGTAAATTACCACCTGAACGGTTACCAGACCAAAGATTCTCATAGATAATTTTTAAAAGTCTGTCGTATGTTCCCTCTCTTCTCTTGTTTATTTCACCACTGCTGGCATAAATTCTGTAGAGCCATAGATACCGTAGATGCCGTGTTCATTGAGCCATTTTGCCCGTTTAAGATAACCCAGTGCCGGCCCAATGACATTTGCCGCCATTGTTGTTTCATCACCGAGTATAAATTTATGGCTTGAGATTTTCCCATCAAAGGTCTTACCGGTTAATGTCATTGTTGTCGTTACTGGTTTTTTAGCATGTCGGGTATCCAGGACTCCACCTACTTCAACCTTATCTCTTAAATCGACTACACCTGCTTTTTGGAGAAGTAAATCATCGGCATGTTCCATCTCATGCAATTCTAATATCCCATTTCGTTCGTCTAACAACTTTGTTACATCTTCATCCGAGAGTGCCTTTGCTTTTTCAACAGTAAATCCGGGTAAATGGGCAATATCTTCACGAATAGTGGCTTTATATGCCTCCCAATTGGCTATTCCGACACCCCACCAGATGATCACTTTTGAAACTTCAATAAATGATTGAGCGGCTATGACCGCCGCCGCAGTTAATAAGCCTGGTGTTGCCCCGGCGCCAGTAATGTAAGTGTTCTTCGTTGATTTTAGCCCTTCGTTTAGTTCAAACATCAATTCCATCGCCTGGGTCCTTTTCAGGGCATCAGTCCATACCCCCTGGTATCCAGCATCAATAAACCGTTGAGTAACTCCTGGAATGAATTCATTTGGCAAATTAGGCAAGGCGACAAATATGCCATCAATGTCATTACTTAGTTTTATAATCTCGCCAATTGAGTCATCAGACATTTTCCCATCAGGCATTTTACCCACGGTTGAACCTATTTTAATCTCTTCAATTTCCGCACAATTAAGTCCATCTGGATTAAAGGCAAATCCCTGATGGTCGCAAATAGCGATTAATCTCATCTCTTTTTTCAAACTAATAATTTTCCCCGCGGCTTTACCTAAACCACCTGCACCTAACACGGCTATTCGCATCATTTTCTTTTTTAGCCTCCTGCTCATAGTGTCGTGTTGAACAAATAACGCACTGAATTTGATTCTGGTAACTGGTGATTGGTAACTGGTAATTAAATACCGTTTGGCTAAGCTCAGGACGAAACTATTTAACCAATTACCAGTTACCAATTATCCGTTTGTAGGTTACTCAACACTACACTACACTATTATAATATAAAAAATACTTCTCTTGCAACTATTTTTGGAAAATCACAAGCAAAATGCTTGTGTTACCTGATTTCAACTGGAAACATCACCTTTAATTTTTTATGTAATAATTTAATCTGATATGTAGTTTCTTTTAAAATCTCTCCATCGACATGGGCTATTAATGACATTGGGAAACTGACAATAATTTCTTTCGCTCGATACATTTTTACCTCTGGGAGCAAAATATGGGTTCCTTTTAATACCTTTGGTAGATTACATAGTGCCTTTAATTTACCTATTCCCTGGACAATACATACATCAAATAATCCATCGTCAAGAATAGCGTTGGGAGTAAGTAAAAATCCTCCACCACACCTTTTTCCACATCCTATGGTTATAAGCAAAGGAATCAGGTTAATAGTCTCATCATCTAAATTAACATTTGCCTGAATAGGTTTATATTGAAATAATGTTTTTATGACGGCATATAGATACACGGCAACGCCCGTTAAAATTCCTTTATATTTTAAGCGGTGATATGCTACCTGGGCATCAAATCCTATTCCCAGACCATTAATAAAATATCTGTTATTTACCACGCCGACATCAATCTTTTTAACTATTCCATTAACTAATGTTTTACATGCCGTTTCAATATCTTTTGGAGAAAGTCCCATCATCCAGGCAAAATCATTACCTAAACCAATGGGGATGATACCTAAAATAGCCTCCTGCTCAAAATCAATTATTCCATTTACTACTTCATTTATCGTTCCATCTCCACCAACAGCAACTATTAGATTAAAACCTTCTTCTACAGCCCTTTTGGCTAAAGAGATACCCTCACCAGGTTTTTGAGTAAAGGCTGAATCAAACTCTAATCCTTGTGCCGTCAAGTTTTGTTTTATTTTGTCGATTTCTTTATCAAGTCTTCTTTTACCCGCATAAGGATTCAGGATTAACTTTAATTTACCCATATCACTTCCGTTTAGCGTTGATGATAAAACCTAAGACAATTCCCAGTATAGCCAATAAGAGTAGCCCACTAACTAACAAGCCTTTTAATTTAATAAAAGATGGGGATTGTTGTGGGGATGGAAATTTTTCTTTTGCCTGAACCTTTGTTTCTTGTAATTCTTCTGGTTTTTTATACTTTTCCTGGATAATTTTTTGTTTTTCCTGCTTTTGTTTTAAGATTAATTCCCGTATCTGGCTGGGTGGGCCCTGTTCAAATTGCACCGCAGAGAAAACATACCCGGGAACCAATAATAAAACAAAAATAAAACACCAGGTTAAAACACACATTTTTACATTCATATTGATTATATTTTAACACAAGATTATGAGAATGTCAACTTTTTTATGTTAGCAATTGGTAACTATTCACCACGAAGGGCACGGAGAGCACGAAGTGAAATTTGATGAATTATCGAATAGAGTCATTGGATGCGCGTAACTATTCAGCCACAGATGGACACGGATGAGACACGGAAAATCCGTGAACCGTGTCCGGGAGCCGTGTCCGTAATTAGGCTGATGGTTTTTCCTCCTGTTGTCCTTTGCCCTCTGCCTTCTGCCCTCTGCCCTCTGCCCCCTGCCCTCTGCCCTCTGCCCCCTGCCCTCTGCTATTTATCTGTGCCAATCCGTGTCAATCAGTGGTTGAATAGTTACCTTTAAATTTAGAATTGCTGGATTGTAAAGGTATAAACATTATTTTTTCTACTTTCCTCAATATTAGATTTTCGGTGAGTAGCATTGTAGTTTAAGTCAAAGGAGATTTTTTTAGTGAGTTGATAAGATAACCCCGAAGATATGGCTTGAAGTTTATCCTCACGAGTGCTATCTTCCCAATTGCCCTTCATAGAAGTAAAATTTAAATTAAAATTAGTTTTTCTATTCAATCGGCGGTAAAGTCCTATTTTTGCCATTTTTACCTCCACGGGCTCAATTACCGAACGGGTGAAATTCGTATCCTTCCCGAATGTAAGATTAAGTGATGTCTTTTGATTAATCTGGCGATTAAAGTTTGTCGTAAATGCAAAGGAATGAGAATCTCCACCTGCCACTTTTCTGTTTTCCAGTTTAACGATTAATTCACTGTTAATCTCTGGACTCAGTTCGTATTTTATCCCCACCCCCAGAGAGTCAATGTTCTGGTTAGAAGAGTTTTTATATGCCCTCTTTTTATCTTGATATACCAATCCTGTCTTTAATCGTTTCGTTAAGGTATAATAAATATCAAAAAGTATTCGATTCTCTTTACTATCGTTTTCATCTTTCTTTCTAAAATTAAAGTCTTCGTATTGATACTTAATGTTAGTTTCAAGTGGAGGTTTTGGGGAGATAAATTTTATTGTTGTGTCAAAGGTTTGTTTTAAATATTCCCGCCTGGTTACTGAAAAATCCTCTTCGAGTGTTTCTTCTTTATCTTCGATGAAATTTCCTTGTATCGAAAGAATAAGTTTATTGGAAAATCTATGCCAACCTGTAAGATTAAGGTTATGTTGAACACTTTTTTGCTTAATATCCTTATAATCTAAAAATTTCACTCTATAGTCTATCTCAGATAGCCATTTTTGAGCAATTATTTTAGTATTTATTCCTGGAATAATTGTAGTTATAAATTCGGCTTTCGGCTCAGTCTCAAAAAATATATTGTCGTTATATTCAGTTTTTAGAGTAATAAAAATATCAGGTTTAGCTTTATCTAAGGCATAAACTCCTGACGGGGATATAAAGATTACTAATATTAGAAGCAGATTACTGATTAATTTTTTTCCTATTTTCATCAACATCCTTAATTATAATTTATCAGTATATCCTAAATTTGGAGTTATGTCAAGAGGCTGACCGAGAATTTTTTAAAAATATCGTAACCGTTCAGGTAATCCTTTACCGCACAGACGCAGAGGAACAGAGAAGACATAGAAATAAAGTAACTATTCAGCCACTGATTAACACGGATTAGCACGGATAAATACAGAGGGCAGAAGATAGAAGGCAGAGGACAGATGAGAAAGGGGGAAACGGAGAAAAGGAGAAACAAATGGAGAAGAAGAGGAGACACGAGGCACTATACCTGAATTTTCAGCCATCAGCCTTCAGCCTAATTACGGACACGGAAAACGGACACGGATTATGAATTTTCACTGTTTCATCCGTGTCCATCTGTGGCTGAATAGTTACTTTTAATGTTGTTGTACTCAAGAGATTGCCCTGATGAAAATCAGGGATGTTAAGCGTCTCGTCCATAGATTTTCCCCTCTTGAGAGGGATTAGGGATGTGTTTTTCTCTGCGTCTTTGTATCTCTGCGGTGAACGGTTACAAAAACGACTTTTTCAACACCCTCGAAAAAAAATACTTGACAAACTAAAAAGATTATGTTAAAATATGAATAATTAGGTATAAATGGAATAAGTCAGTAAAAATATTGGTAACACCCAAATGAAGTATTATGGAAATCAACTGAGCAGTTATCGGTAATCAGGCAATCAGTAATTCAGATAAATCGTTAAAACCGATTACTTCAGATGGCTAAATGGTTACAAATATTGATATACTGACTACGGCAAAATGGGGTGATTTAAAATGTTAGAGGATTTATTGACCACCAGGCAGTTAGCTGATTATTTAAAGGTACATGAAATGACCATTTATAAGCTCCTTCAATCTCAAGAAATCCCTGCTATCAAGGTGGGTAGAAAGTGGAGATTTAGAAAAACTACTATTAAATTATGGATTGAAGAGCGAGAGGCTGAGAGCGTCAAAAGATGGACTCCTCAAACTACTAAACCAAAAAGATGGAATGCACAGATAGAAATGATAGAAGTAGAAGAAAGAGAGAAGGAGTTGTATGATATTTTTAAGGTGGAGATTTGATAAAAGATACCACGAAGGCACACGAATGGACTCTAATAATGTCCCACTGTAACCGTTCAGGTATAGATAAAAAGACAGTAATTATTCAGCCACTGATTAACACCTATGGGGTCAAATGACACTATCACGGATTGGCACAGATAAATAGCAGAGGATAGAGGGCAGAAGGCAGAGGATAGAAGGTAGAGGACAACAGGAGGAAAAACCTTCAGCCTAATTACGGACACGGTTCACGGATTCTCCGTGTTTCATCCGTGTCCATCTGTGGCTGAATAGTTATGTCCCACTGGTGATTAATCAGTTACCATTTAACCAATTACCAATCACCATTGTATAAATTCGTGTTTATTCGTAGCTAATAATTTAAGAGGAAGAATATCATGGAAGAGATTAAAAGAATAAAGACAGGTATTGAAAATTTGGATGACAAAATCCTGGGAGGAGGAATACCTACATACTCTGTAAATATCATTGGTGGTACCCCTGGTAGTGGCAAAACTATCCTTACTCAGCAAATTCTCTTTAACAACGCCTCTCCTAAAACAAGGACGATTTACTTTACTACCGTCTCTGAGCCTACTGCCAAGCTTATTCATTATCAAAGAAGTTTTGATTATTTTGATGAACAGAAGGTCCGGGATGGTGTAGTCTCCTATGTTGATATTGGACATATTATTCATAGAGATGGTTTACAGGCGGGTATTGAAGCAATTACTGCGGCTATTGATAAGCACTCTGCTTCTATTGTAGCTATTGATTCATTTAAGGCAGTAAATGAATTAGCTGAATCTATTTCTGCCTTCCGTCAATTTGCCTATAGGTTATGTGTAGAATTGATTGCCTGGCGTTGTACTTCTTTTTTAGTAGGTGAATATAATCAAGAGGCTTTAGAAAAAGAACCAATATTTGCCGTTGCTGATGGTATTATTCACTTAGATAATAAGATTCAAGGGGTACAAAACCGCAGGACTCTTCAAATAACCAAGATGCGTGGTGTGAACTATTTTGATGGTATTCACTCACTTAGTATCTCTAAAAAGGGTATTGATGTCTTCCCTCGAGCTAAAACACCACCTAAACTATCATTTGAGCATCTTGGAGAAAGAAAAATATCCACAGGCGTTTCGGGATTAAATGAAATGACTGCTTCAGGGTTACCACTTGGTTCATCTACATTGGTTGCAGGAGGGGCTGGAACGGGTAAGACTACCTTAGCACTTCACTTCCTTATGAATGGAGTAAAAAATAAAGAACCAGGATTGATGGTTACCTATCAAGAGACTCCAGATCAATTGGAGATTATAGGTAAAGGTTTTGGCTGGAATTTGAAAAAATATGAAGAAGAAGGTTTGCTAAAGATTATCTATACCTCTCCGGTTGAGTTAGATATAGATGAACATGCCATTGCTATTAAAAAAGCAGTTGAAGAGGGTAGTCTTAAAAGGGTAGTTATTGACAACCTGAGAGATATTGAAATTGTTGCTAATAACACAGTTCGCTATCATGATTATGTCTATTCATTGGTTAATTTCTTTAAGTCTAAAACGATTACTTCGATATTGACTACTGAGACAGAAGAGCTTTTTGGTGTACCAAGACTATCCAGTGGTATTTCGTTTATTGCTGATAATGTCATCTTGCTAAATTATATGAATGTAGAATCTGTTATCAAAAGAGCGATGACAGTCTTGAAGGTAAGAGGTAGTGACCATGATAAGGAGATAAAAGAGTTTGTGATTACATCTGCTGGAATGGAAGTAAAAATCTAAGAAGATTTAGCATTTCTACGCCGTTCCCGACGATCCTGAATGTGAAATACTAAAAGAAATACACCAGCAACAATAGAAAAACTGAAAAGTACAAGAGTAGCCGCTTCCATCAGTTTATTCCTCCTTGTCTTTAGGGATTAAAAAGTAGGCTCCTATTGTCAATAGGATAGCACATATTATTCCACTCATTAAGTAAAGAGGTTTGAAAATACCTGTTATCAAACTACCAATTATACCGACAGTTAGGATAAACTTTACTATATCAAAAAATAAATCAGCTAATTTTTCACGACGCTTGCGATTATACATAGTTTTTTCTCTTATTTAATTATAACCAATATTTCTATGAATGTCAAGAAAAAAATGCTACAAGAGGGAGGTAAGTAAGAATGAATGAAAAAAAGTATTCAGAAAAGGAAGTAGAGACGAAAATCAAACAAGAGATAATAGGTCTCTATGAGGAATTGTTTAAAACCCTCTGGGAGAAGATTGCTGTTACCTTAGGCGGGATAACTTTAGTAGCTTTATTCCGACGAATTATTAGAAAGGTCTCTTTAAAATACACATGGATGAAAAGAGTAGAGGTAGGAGAAGAAGGACTTGATTTTAAAAATTTACACCGTAAGATGTGTGAGAGTGATAAAGAGGTAATGAAAGAGGGATTTAATACTGTTATTGCTGAATTATTCTCCTTCTTAACACAAATGACCGGTGATATTTTAATAGGTGAGCTGGAAAATATAGTTGAGAAATACATACCAGAAATGAAAGAGGAATCACGCACTACGAATAAGGAATTAATTTTTTAGAATTTCATCTGACTAAAAAGGAGGAATAAAGTCATGTCAATAAGAATTAAAAAATCAGTTTCTACAGTAGATTTAAAACCTCTCCATACAGGCTTAAGAGGTTTTGATGAGATTATCTTGCCAAATGGCTTACCACTGTATTCTCTTAACGCCATCACCGGCCATCCAGGTAGTGGTAAAACTGTATTTACTTACCAACTGCTGTTTAATAATGTTAGCAAAGAGAATAAAGCCTTATACTTTACCACCATCTCAGAGCCACCAATTAAGGTCATTCGCTATTTGCAGCAGTTTAAGTTTTTTGACAAAGAGAAATTCTTCAAGTATATTAAGGTGATAGACCTGGGAAGTGTCTTAAGGAAAGAGGGATTAGAAAAAGGTATTAAGTTTGTCATAAATAAGATTGATGAGGAGGAGGCAAAGATTGTAGCTATAGATAGTTTTAAAGCTATTCATACTCTACTTGGGTCTGAAGAAGAGATTCGTAAATTTACCTATGATTTAGGGGTTGAACTTCTTGCTTATCAATGCACATCATTTTTAGTTGGTGAGTATACAGAAGCGGAGACAGAGCAAGAACCAATATTTGCCATTGCAGATAGTATCATCAATATCTCATCCGATACCAAAGGATATTTACGCAGACGCTACTTAGAGATACACAAGATGCGCGGCTCTGGTTACTTTGCTGGTAAACATCGGTTCTCAATTACAAAGGATGGAATTATAGTTCATCCAAGACTTATGCCAAAGCAGAAAATGGTCAAACCTGATATAGATGTTTCCTGCCCAAAAATAAAGACAGGGATAAAAGGTTTAGATAAGATGCTTAATGGCGGCCTCTTTACAGGTTCATCTACACTAATAGCGGGTAATTCAGGGACAGGAAAGACTACTTTAGCTCTTAAATTTCTACAGGAAGGAGCTATAAATGATGAGCGGGGACTTTTAATATCATTTGAGGAATCACCTAATTTGATATTCAGATTAGCAAACTCATTTAATATCCCGTTGGCAGAGTTGGTAAAAGAAAATAAGATTATCATCTTACATTACTCCCCAGTAGAGCTAAATGTAGATGAATTTCATGCAAAGATTATGGAGGTTACACATCAACAACAGATACAACGAGTGGTTATAGATTCAATAGCGGATATTGAGGTATCCATTGGAGACCCTACACATCTTAAAAATTATATACTATCTTTAATAGACTACTTTAATGAACAATCTATAACCAGTATTTTGACATCAGAATCAATTGAAGGGACTACCTTTGGTATTACAGAAACTAAACTTTCAGTGATTATTGATGTCATCATCCAATTAAGATATAAGGAGGAAGAAGGGAGGATAAATAAATATATTACTATTCTCAAGATGCGCGGTTCTGACCATGATAAGGAAATTAAGAAGTTTGAGATTACAAACTCTGGGATGGTAATTGGTAACTGGTAATTGGTAACTGGTGATTGGTGATTGGTGATTGGTAACTGGTGATTGGTAACTGGTAATTGGTAACTGGTGATTGGTAACTGGTAATTGGTAACTGGTAATTGGTAACTGGTGATTGGTAACTGGTGATTGGTAACTGGTGATTGGTAACTGGTGATTGGTAACTGGTAATTGGTAACTGGTAATTGGTAACTGGTGATTGGTAACTGGTAATTGGTAACTGGTAATTGGTAACTGGTGATTGGTAACCATTTAACCAGTTACCATTTAACCAATTACCAAATAAAGGAGGACTTCAATGGAAAAGATAAGGGAAGAGGAAATTTTGACAGCTAAAAAGGAAGAGGTGGTAGATATCTATGAAGATTTGCTTAAGAAGGTGTGGGATAGGATTGTACTGACATTAGGGGCGGTTACTGTAGTTGCTCTGTGGCGTAGAGTGATTAAACGGACTGCTAAAAAATATACGATTCTTCAGTACTTAGATGTTACCACTGAGGGAATTCAGTTCCAAAAATTAAAATCCAGAATATCTGAGCAGGAAAAAAAGATTATCAAGGATGGGTTTGAAGAGTTGATATTGGATCTATTTGATCTATTAGCTGAATTGACCGGGGATATGATTGTTGATAAATTATTTAAGAATGAAGTTACAACCAGGCTGAAAAGTATCCCAGAATAACAAAAGTAGAGAGTAGAAAGTAAAGAGAAATAAAGCTGATGCAGGAGGAAAAAATGATACAAGAAAAAAGTAAATCTTATTTAGAAGAACTTTATAAAATCTCGGAGTTGATGAGTTCTACATTTGACTTAGAAGAATTGTTAGAATTGATTATGGACTCAAGTATTAGAGTAACTAAGGCAGATGAAGGCTCCCTGATGCTTTTAGATGATAAAGAAGAAACTCTACAGATTAAGGTTGCAAGAGGTCTGCCAGAAGAGGCTAAGAAATCAGTCAGAATCAAAGTTGGCGAGCCAATTGCAGGCCTGGTAGCTAAAGAGGGAAAACCATTGCTTCTTACACACCAGAGTATTAGACAAGACCCCAGACTTTCAGCCCTTCAGGAAAGAGGAGCTATTAAATCAGCTCTTTCTATCCCCTTAAAGACTAAGGATAAGGTCATTGGGGTACTTAATTTGAATGTCATTATTACTGAGGCTACTTTTACTAAAGAAGATGTAGCACCTCTTACTATTTTTGCTGCACAAGCTGCCGTGGCGATTGAAAATGCTATGCTTTATTCTACTGCACAGCGTCGTACTGGAGAACTTATCATACTGAATAGAATTGGCAAAATGCTTAGTTCTACATTTGAGCAAGACCAGGTGTTAAAATTAATGTCAAAAAGTCTTGAGGAGATGATAGAGTTTGATATATTGACTTTACTTTTGTTAAATAGTGAGCGAGCAATGTTAAATATAATTTCACAAGAGCCTATTTCAGATGAATTAGTGGAGAAGGCTAAATTTCATCTGATTGATATACTTTGTGAATTTACAAATTGGAATTTTGATAAAAATCCAATCATTATCAAAAAAGCATTTAGAAAAAAGAGGCGAAAGGTTGTTTCCCATCCAATCAAATCTACCTTGAGTCTTCCTTTAGTGGCTAAAGATGAGACAATTGGTGCAGTAAGTATTTCAAGCTTTCAACCCAATGCCTTTACTCAGGATAACTTAAGAATGTTTTCTACCTTAACACCACAGGTGGCGATTGCCTTAGAGAATGCACGCATTTATATAGATATGCAAGACCTTTACACTGGTACGGTCGAGGCGTTGGCTTCGGAGATAGAAACTCGGAATCCATACACTCGGGGTCATTCAGAGCGGGTAACTCATTATGCGGTTAAAATGGCTAAAAAATTAGGATTTAATCAAAAAGAGATTGAGGTGATGAGATACGCAGGACTTCTACATGACCTGGGTAAGATTGGTATCAGTGACCAGGTTTTACTTAAACCAGGTAAATTAACTGATGAAGAATACGACACAATGAAACATCATCCAATCAAAAGTGAATCTATTTTACGGGTAATTGCATTTTTACGACAGATATTGCCCATTGTTCGCCATCATCATGAGCATTATAATGGGAAAGGCTATCCCGATGGATTAAAGAGTAAAAAGATACCATTAGGTGCTCGGATTATTACTGTAGCCGATGCCTTTGATGCTATGACTTCTGATAGGCCTTATCGAGAGGCAAAATCTGTAGAAGAAGCTATAGAGATATTAAAAGAATGCTCAGGTACTCAGTTTGACCCAAAGATAGTCAAAACATTTCTGGAAATAGTAGCAGAGGAAAAGTAGAGAGTAGAGGGTAGAAAGTAGAGAGAAAAGAAAACCATGCAAAAGATTAGCCAAAAATCTCTCTACTCTCTACTTGCTACTTATGATATAAGGAAGTAATCTAATGCAAATAACAAAGGATGATTTAGAGAAAAAACTAAATATGCTTGCTTTACTTTACCAAAAGACGGAAGTTTTCTTCTCTTTCTTACACATAGACAAGTTAGCATTAGAGATAGTTAAGAAGGCAAAGGGATTTTTAGAAGTAGAGATTTGCTCTTTAATGCTTAAAACAGACGATACACTATACATTGCCGCTGCAATAGGTTTAGTTAATGATATAATCCAACAGACAAAAATAAAATTAGGTAAAGGGATATCAGGCTGGGTAGCTAAAACAGGGGAGCCCCTACTAATCAAAGATATAGAAAAGGATAAAAGAGTTCGGAAAAAACACCAATCCAAATATTATACTAAATCTTTATTATCAGTACCACTTAAAAAAGATAATAATGTCCTGGGCGTCCTTAACCTGAATAATAAGAAAACTAAAGAGATTTTTAATGAGGATGATTTAAAATTAGCTACTATATTAGCTAATCAAGCAAGTTTGGCAATCGATAGAATTCAACTCATACAACAAGAAGATGAGCAAAAGAGGATGGTAAAAAAGAGGACTCAAGAGTTAAATTCATTGTATAAATTAGGCATCAGATTAAGTTCTTCACTTAATTATATTGAGATAATACAAATCCTTGAGGAGGAGTTACATAAGATTTTCTATTCACCAATAATAGTCTTGATGCTATTTTGGGAAGGGATAAAGAAGGTAATAGTCAGCAGCCAGTATCGAATTACAGATACTATGATTGAAAGGGTTAAAAATGAGCTAACACATAAATTACCACTATTTTATGATGAAGAGGTAAATTTAGATAGTTTTGAGTTTACTATACATCAAAAAGAGGAAATTCTACCTGTATCTAAAAAGGAATTAGCTAAACATAAGGTCACTTCATTACTTTTACCGTTAGTCTCAGCAGATAATGTAATTGGGGTAATTAGCTTAGGAAATAATGTATCACATCCTTTTACCAAAGAAGACCTGAGGTTATTCAATATTATTGCGAATCATGGTGCTGTAGCTATTGAGCAGGCATTATTGCATAAAAGGGTAGAGGAATTAGCTATCACTGATGGTTTAACTGGATTATTTAATCATCGCCATTTTCAAGAATGCCTGGATACAGAATTTAAACAAGCTCACCGTTATGGTGGGCCGTTTTCGTTAATTATGTTAGATATAGATGATTTTAAGGATTATAATGATACTTATGGACATATAGAGGGGGATGATGCATTAGTAAAAATGGCGAAGGTAATGAAAGAGAGCTTCAGGGAAGTAGATATTATTGCTCGTTATGGCGGTGAAGAATTTGTTGTCATTTTACCTCAGACGGATAATAAAGCGGCTTACTTAGCTGCTAATCGACTACGAGTGGCTGTAAAACGAACGAAGTTTATACAAGAGTCTTCTCTTACTATTAGTCTTGGTGTAGCTACTTATCCACAACACGGTGCTCAAAAGATAGAATTAATTAGGAATGTTGATGAGGCGCTATATCAAGCTAAAAGTCGTGGGAAGAATCAAGTCTGTATTGCCGCTACATCCTCGCAGGTTACTCTAACAATAAACTAAAAACCTGTCACAACTTCATACTAAATTGGTCATTTTGACCTATAGCGGTTATTAACTGGAAGTTTACATAGGATAATATCCATAAATAAGGCATGAGAATAATCGTTCCGTTAGGAACATAATATCGGTAGGAATAGATAGACAAATCAATCAGTTCCGTAGGAACGATATATT
>JBFLYA010000076.1 GCA_040757115.1 bacterium
AATCAAAACGTGTTGTCTTTCACTTTCTCCCAAAACATGGCTCATGGCTCAACCAGATTGAAATTTGGCTAAGTATCCTCTCAAGGAAATTGCTCCGTCGAGGAATCTTTGAATCCTTACACGATCTTGAAGTAAAAATACTCGAATATATCATGCATTGGAACAATTTTTGGGCTCATCCATTTGCATGGACGTATAATGGCAAACCCCTTAAACTGTGAAAGAACTTAGCTAACACGGTACTACTCAGTCAGGTGTTTATGGGGTGAGTTTAAATTATTTGAGTATAGATGACATAAAAGGTAGAGATAAAAATGGGAATCCAACAGGGGATTTTGGGGCAAAGGATTTAGCCTTTCAATTAGCTTATAGTTTAATGGCTAATACAGACTTATCAGTAGGTGCCTCTGTAAAACTTATAAAGCAAAGGATTGAATGTGAACAAGCTTCTGCATTAGTAATTGATGTTGGACTTTTATACTTTGAACCAGGTCTAAAAAACTTTAACACGGCTTTTGTTATTCAGAATATTGGGACACAACTTAAATTTATCAATAAACGAGAGGACTTACCAATTATCTATAAAATAGGTGCATCTTATAAAACAGATAGACTGATTTTATCCACAGATTTAACTAAGCCAGCAGATAATGATTTTCGAATAAACATTGGGACAGAATATTTACTCAGCCCAACTTTAGTCGTAAGATGCGGTTATACTTCAAAGAATGATTTAGATAATGGGTTTAGTTTTGGGACAGGATTTAAATTCAATACCTACCAAATTGACTATGCCTATGTCCCTTATGGCGATTTAGACAATAGCCACCGTATTCCCGTCTCATTCTACTTTTAAGCATTTTCCCGCCCGGTGTTGACGCCTTGCACATAAATTAACAATAACTATTCAGCCGCAAAGTATAGTAGTTATTAACGAAAATTTCTCATAGAACAGATAGAGCAACATGGTTGATGGTTGATAGTTTATAGTTTATAGTTTCATAGACCATCAACCATCAACCATCAACTATCAACAATACTAATGTGAACTTTTGGTTAATACTTACTATATTAAGGAATCTCTGGATTGTCTGTGATTAACCTGAAATCGGCAAGTGGAGAATGAGGGATGGGTAAAAGTGGGTAGAAAAAGGGGTATTTTTGACGAATTGGGGGGAAATTGAGAAGAAAAAGAGGAATTAAAGGAAAAACGTAACCGTTCAGGATATAGCCACAGAGAACACAGAGGGAATATATAACCACGAATGAACACAAATACAAAAAGATTCGACCTGTGCGGTTAGAAATTATCAAGGGCAATGGAATAAGAAGTATGATACCATGTGTCCCCCGCTGGCGGGGGTTAGGGGGTGGAATGTGAAATCTGACAAATCTAACAATTACGCATCCAATAAGGAATTTCAACCATTCGCAAAGAGGATTTAGAGTATTGAGATTTGCGGATGATGAGGTATTAAATCAGATAGAAGATGTGACAAGAAATATTGAAATGGTGATTGAAGAGATTTCCACCCCCTTAATCCCCCGCCAGCGGGGAAGATTTCAGATTCCATCAGTGGGGGGAACTCAAATTGGCAGTCTATAACCTAACCGCACAGGTCGAAAAGATTCAACCTGTGAAATAGGAATATTTTGATCGTGGTTAGTGTAAGAAGGGGGATAAGGGGATAAAGGAGATATGGAGATATCAGAAGAATATCAAGAAAATCTACTTACTGAGATAATAATTCAATGTATTATCAAGACACACCAGACACTGGGTCCAGGCTTCCTGGAAAGTATTTACCGCAGGGCAATGGTAATTGAACTTACAAAACAGGGATTGAGAGTTGAGACAGAGAAAGAAATACTAATCTACTACGAAGGAGAAGAAGTTGAGAAACACAGATTGGATATTCTTGTAGAAAGCAAGGTAATAGTAGAACTAAAAACGGTGGAGGAATTAAGCAAAGCTCATTATGCTCAGGTTCGCTCATATTTAAAAGCTACAGGTGTAAAGGTGGCTCTTCTTGTAAACTTTGCTAAAGAAAAGGCAGATTTTAGAAGAGTGGAATTAGAATAATATCCCCTTATCTCCTTAATCTCCCTATCTCCTTTTCTTACACCAAATAGTGTGGTATAATTTTATTTTCCCAGTTCGACCTATTTCACAGGTCGAAAAATTTCGACCTGTACGGTTAGGTTTAGGGGGACCGTTCAGGTGGGTGAAACGCAAGATGTTTGGTGATAATTGCTGGTGCCCCACTACATATATTAACCACCTCTTTTTATAGGCTCAAAAAAGGAAGCAAAACAGTCTCTCAAAATACTATATTTTGTGTTTTGTAATTCCTAAAAGCCCAAATGTAGTGGCTGAACGGTTACTAAAAATGTAAGCCTGCTCCTGACAGGTTTACGGAGGTTGGGATTTTTCCATATCTATCAGCCAGCTCTTCTTCAATTTCTTGTAAGGATTTAAAATCTTGGGTTAAAGATATTTTTATAGATGGCATACCGTTGAGTAGTATCCTTGATATATTCTTCTGGGATATAGGTATCACAGAGCAAATCCATTATGGGCAAGGTATCATCAGGTATTTGTTCGTCTTTTAATTTATCTATGGTTTCTTGAAGTAACCTACAGTACAAGTCAAATCTCCGCTACCTACAAATACCCGTACCTTTTAAACCAGTAAAATGCTTTTTTAATTGATTCATCAATAGGTGTTTGAGGGGAAAACTCTATTCCCTTGATTGCTTTTTGAGGGGTAAAATAATGGTTAACATAGCCCATCTTTGATAGACCTACCGTAATCATAGGTTCTTTTTTAGAAATGTGTTTACTCCATTGCTCAGATAAATAACTCATTCCCATAGATAGTGAATAGGGTATTCTCATCGTTGGAGGTTTTACACCTACTATCTGAGCAATCTTTTCAAATATCTCTCTATAGGTTAAATTCTGACTCGCTAAAATATACCTTTCGCCCACTTTGCCATTTTTAAGCGCTAAAAAGTGTCCCTTGGCTACATCCTCTACATCAACAAAATTGTTCCCTCCTGGAGGATAACCTATAATCTTGCCTTTAGCCATCTCTAATATCATTCGTCCTGAGGTAGGTTTTATATCCCACTCTCCAAACATATACGAAGGATTTACTATAATTAATGGAAGTCCTTTTCCCAGTATCTGTTGAGCTTTTATTTCCGCCTCATACTTACTATTAATGTAATCTATGTCTAAATATCCTAAATTGAAAGATGTAGTTTCATCCGCAGGTTCTCCCTTTTTAATCCCAATAGTCGAAACAGTACTTGTATATACTACTTTCTCCACATTACTTTTAAGGGCTTCTTCAAGCACATTTATTGTCCCTCCGACATTAACATCCCACATCATCTTTTTAGCCTGCTTATTCGGAACCCATAAGGAAACTATTCCGGCGGTATGAAACACCACATCACATCCTTTTAAAGCGTTGGCAATAGATTCTCTATTCAAAACATCACCATAGAATTTCTCAATATCTAACCTCTCCAGCCCTAATGTATTGCTTGTATTTCTAATGAGGGCTCTTACCATTAGTCCTTCTTGAATAAGTCTTCTTACCAGATTTACCCCTAAAAACCCAGTTGCTCCTGTAACTAATACCTTCATTTACTCATACCGTAATGCGACAATAGGGTCTAGATTTGATGCTTTGTAGGCAGGATAAATCCCGGAGAACATCCCTATTCCTAATGAAAAACTTACTGCCAGAATGATTGAATTTAACGAAATTACAGTTGGTATTTTGATAAATATAGAGGCAATATTTGCCAGAAGGATTCCTCCACCTATTCCAAGACACCCTCCAATGGTGGATATTGTTACCGCTTCAATTAAGAATTGTCCCATAATGTCTTTGCCCCTTGCACCAATTGCCTTTCTTATCCCTATCTCCTTTCTCCTTTCCAAAACAGCGGTAAGCATCATATTCATTATACCAATCCCACCAACTAATAATGAGATACAGGCAATTGCTACCCCAACTAAAGTAAGGGTTTGGTTTATTTGGGTATAAGTTTTTATAAATTCTTCTGAAGATTCTGCATTATACTTTCCTCTATTCTGGTGTCGTTTCTTAAGAAAATTAATAATGAAAGAAGAAGCCTCTTCAACACTTATAGAGGGGATAAATCGAACCTGTAAAAAATCTATGACCTCCTTTTTGTCTTTCTCAGCTATTCTAATAGCAATGTTATAAGGGATAAAAATTGCGTCTCCAACCCAACCTCCAATAGTCATTACTCCTATGTGCCTCCAGGCCATTACTCCAACCACTACGAATTTTTCCCTGCCTATTCTTATAACCTTTCCTATCGGATTTTCTTCTTTAAAGAATGTCTCTGAGATATCTTTTCCTATTATGCAGACATGATGTTGTAATTTTATATCCAAATTATTAATTAATCGTCCCATAATGAGAACACAACCTTCACCATGGAAAAAGTCAGAAGAAGTTACACCATGAATACTCACTTTATCTTTAACCTTACCTTTCGTCACTATCTTTTCTATGTTAATTCTTGGTTTACTGCTTTCTACAATAGGCAATCGTTCAATTGCTCTTGCATCTTCTAATGTTATCCTTCCTTTCTGATTTGTATTGGGATCATACTCAGAATATATATCTATAGTATTGATACCTAACTCTTCCAACAGGTTAAGAACCTGTTTTTTTGTTCCATTCCCTATGGATATAAGGGAAACAATCGCTCCTATTCCAATAAATATACTTAATATGGCTAATATAGAACGTGTTTTATTTCCCCAGATGCCTATAAAGGCTATCCTTACCCATTCTCTAACTTTCATCTATTTCTTTCACCTATTATTTTCCCATCTTGAAGGTAAATAACTCTTTTTGCAAAGGAGGCAATATGTTCATCATGGGTAACCACTAAGATAGTCTTCCCTTCTTGAGATAGGGAAATGAAGATGGCCATAATTTCATTTCCACATTTAGTATCTAAATTACCTGTTGGTTCATCGGCTAAGATTAGTGTCGGGGTATTGGCAAGTGCTCGCGCAATAGCTACTCGCTGTTGTTCTCCACCAGATAACTCATTAGGTCTATGATTTCTTCTATCAAAAAGTCCTACCTTCTCCAATAAATATAAACTCCTTTCTCTACACTCTCTTCTCACCGCCCCTCTATAAACAAGAGGTAATTCAACATTCAAAAGGGCAGAATATTGTGGCAGTAAATTAAAACTTTGGAAGATAAAACCTATTTTTTTATTTCTGGTCATAGCCACTTTGTCTCCATTGAAATTATTTACATATTCACCTTCAAAATAATGAAATCCTGAACTTGGAACATCTAAAAGTCCAATGATATTAAGTAAAGTTGACTTGCCAGAACCTGAAGGACCCATAATAGCTGTAAATTCCCCAGAACTAATTTGAAGCGAGATACCAGCTAAGGCACAAATATCCACACTACCCATTTTGTAAATCTTAAAGATATCCTTTAATTCTATTATTCTCATAGCCTTCTATAAATTCCTTTCCCTTACCTTTACCCCAGCGGATATTTTCTCCTTATTTGAAGTAATGATTTTCTCTCCTTCTTGCAATCCCTTTTTTATAACCACCTCTACTTCATTACTTACGCCAATTTCTACCTTTTTCATCCTGGCAGACGAACCTTCTACCGTATAAACAAAGTATCTTCCATCTTTGTTTATTAAGGCATTTTGAGGAATAACTAATACATCCTTCATTTTGTCAATAGTTATCTCTATATCCGCCGATAAATTGGGTATCAAAAGTAAGTCCGAAGGGAATTTTTTTAATTCAATAATTGCTTCCATATAAGGATATTCTCCGGATGTAGCACATGGAATAATCTTCATAATTTCGCCTTCTAAATAATTCCTATCCGCAGGTAGCCACTCCCCAGTAATAGTGGCTTTCAGACATGGCTTTACTCTATTTATATCTAACTCCTCAATCTTAGCTTTAAGTAATGGTTTGTCTAAATTCATTATTTTAAATAGAGTTTCTCCAACCAGGACATATTCTTTTAAACCAACTATGTCTTCTATTATTACGCCATTAATTGGCGAGATTATTTCTGTCTCTTTTAACTCATTCTCCGCCTTCTTAAGAATTTCTTTATCTAATTTTAATTTCTTCTCTACTTCAGACAAATCATCCTTCCATACTTTCTCATAGTGTTCTATATCTACCTTCAATTGTGTTACATGGAGTTGTGCATCTTTAATTTCTTTGGTCAAAGAATCTAATTCAGGTAAAGAGATACTCTTTTTTTCATATAGCTCTTTGTAAATACATTCTTTCTTCTTAAGGTATTCCAAATTAGTATTTGCTTTGATGAGTTCATTTTTTGCCTTTGTCAGTTCATAAGGAGAATCTTTTAATCTATTTAATGAATTCTCATCTTTGATGAGGTTAAACTCTGCCTCTTTTAATGCTACTAGATATGGGGTTTTATCTATTTTTAAGAGCACCTTATCTTTCTTTACATATTCACCCTCTTTTATTGTTTTGAGGATTATCTTTCCTGAGACAGATGTTTTAATTTCTACGGATTCTTCAGGAATTATTCTTCCTGTGGTAGATAAGGTAGAAATAAAATCCTTCTTTTTTACCGATGTTACATCTACATTACAAATAGGTGATTTTTTAATGGTTGTAAAGATAAAAATGGGTATAAGTAATAGGATTAGTAGCCCAATTATTAAAATAGAAACTTTTTTATGAAGATTGATTGATTTTTTCATTTTTCCTCCGGTCCACTAATTTCAAAAAATTCAATTTTAGCTATTTGGTGGTCAAATAGAGTTTCTATCTTCTCTAAGATAATTTTATCCAAAGTAATTTGTTTATCACACAAATCTTCCTCTGCAATTATTTTTGCATCATATTGAGTTTGTGCAATGATAAGGTCTTGGCAGGCTATTTTTTCACTTTCTTGAAGCAGTTCAATTTGTCTTTCAAGATTTTTTATTTTAAGATACTTTTGGCGTGTAATAGATGTTATTTCTTTTTTTAGTGCTTCAAGGGTAAGTTGAGCGGCAGAATATTTATTTAAAGATGCTTTTATGTCAGAAGTAACCTCTCCACCAGTGAAAAAAGGTAAGGTAATATTTATTCTGACATTCCATTCTTTATTAAAATCATCAAGACTTTTTTTTAAGTTTTCATCAGATCTATCATAACCATAATTCCCAGTAATCATAGCAGAAACCTTTCTGCCACTGCGAGCTAAATTAATCTCTTTTTCTTTCAACCTAATTTCTAATTGCTGAACTTGAATTTGCAGGTTATCTTCTAATGCTTTAGAAATTGCTTCTTTTAACTGTCCTTCATAAGGGATATAGTCAGGTATAATATTAAAGTCAAATTCAGGTAAAGTATCAACATCAAGTAATTGTAAAAATTCTTCTCTTTTTCTTTCATAGATATCTTCAATCTTCATTAAATCATTTTTTGCAGTTAGAACCTCTAATTTTTTATTTAAGAGTAGAGAAGTGGTAATTATGCCCGCATCTAATTTAGATTCATACTTTTTTAGTTGTTCTTCTTTGATGTTTAATAACTTTTGATTTAATTCTATCATCTTCCTATATTTAAGTAATTCATAATAATTTCTTGAAACTTGATAGACCAATTGTTTTTTTATTGATTCAAGATTAATTTTGGCTATTAAATATTGAATTTGTGCGATAGAAATATTGGTTGAAATCTGACCATTATCAAGTAACCATTGGGTTAGTCCAATATTTATGTTATTAGTATATTTTTTGGAATCTTCAGCATAAAATATATTCTTATATACCTCACGGTAGTCTTGTGGTATCCAACTTGGAACATCCTCTACTGACTTTTGATATGGGCTAAATTCTGTCTTGTTGTAGCCAGAATCTATATTGAGATAAAGATGTGGTAACCATTTTGCCCATGCCTTTTTAATATTGGCTTCTAAAGAAGCAATCTCTTTTAATGCTGATTGAAGTTTTAGACTATTCTTCAAGGCAATTTGAATACCATCCTCTAAAGTTAAAGGTTGGTGATTTTTAGCTTCTTGAGCTAAATTTTCTTTTGGTGTTAATATTAAAATAAATATTAATATTAATCTTCCTAAAAAAAAGATTCGATACAGCATTTATTCTTAGTATTTAGAAAAAGATATCCTTTACCAAATCGAAAAATTTCTTTGATAAACTCTTTTTCTCTTTTTCCCCTTTCGTGATGATAATAATTATAGTTACTACCACGCTGATAATTATAGCCAGAGTAGGGATAAAAAAACCAAAAACCCTATAGCTTATAGAAATTAATGCGTAACTTCCTATCAAAGTAATAAAAAGACCTATAAATATGGCACATATAATAAGTGGCTTGATAATAAGATTTAAGATAGTGTTATAGATGAGTTTGAGAATCTCTCCGCTCTTGAGTATATTTTTTTCTATGGTGGTAAGACTATCTTTTCTAAGACGAACTCGATAAATAAATATACCCACTAATATCCCTAAGGCAATAAAAAATATATCCCTTAGTGTAATCCAATGAGTGATTATATTTTCGATTAATATCTTTAAAGTGGCAATGCAATTGAACCACCATGGTAAATAATGATTGATGACATCATTTAACAACATTTAACTATTCCAGACAGAAACAGATTTTTCTGCTTCTGTTAATTTGAAATTTGCTCTCATCCCTGATTTGAACCTACCTACATAATACTCGAACTTAAAGCAAAAGTCAACTGTTTTCTACATTGTTTTATAAAATTCTAACTAAAGTTATAAGAGCATGTGGCATCTTCTATTCTTTGAAACTGTCTTTGAAACAGACGATAATAATATCCCTTTTCTTTAATTAAATCAAAATGTGAGCCCATTTCTACAAGTTTACCCTGATGTAATACAATTATTTTCTCAGCGTTTATAACAGTTCCCACACGATGGGCAATAATAATAGTGGTTTTCCCTTTAATAAGATTTATTAATAAGTTATGGAATTCTATTTCTGCTTTTGGGTCTAAAGATGAGGTAGCTTCATCTAAGATAAATATATTGGGATTCTTTAGCAGGGCTCTAGCAATTGTAATAAATTGTCGTTCTCCTCCAGATAATTTTATTCCTCCTTCTCCAACCATTGTCTGATATTTATTGGGAAGGGCAGTAATAGAGTTATGAATCCCTACAGTTTTTGCCACTGCAATAATTTCTTCTTCACTTGCGTTTTTCTTACCAAAGGCAATGTTATCATAAATAGAGCCATTAAATAAAATTGTCTCCTGAGGGATATATCCAATCCTTTCTCTTAAAGAGCTAATAGTAACATCTTTAATATCCCGATTGTCAATTTTGACCTTTCCATTAGTTGGATCATAAAATCGAAGGAGGAGGTTTATCAAAGAGCTCTTGCCTGAACCATTAAGTCCTACCAAAGTTACAATTTCCCCTGGTTTTATCTCTAAATTAATATCCTTTAAAGCAAAAAAATTATCTTCATAGCGCAGGGAAACTTTTTCAAATTGAATATGTCCTTTTATTCTATTAGTGAAGGGGAAAGCATCAGATTTATCTTTTATTTCAGATTCAATAGATAAAATCTCATAGATTCTATCAAGAGAGGCTAATGATCTTTGAAAATCAATATAAAAATTACTCACACCAGTTAGAGAATCTGTCAATAGATATAAATAGAATAATAATCCTCCCAGCGTTCCTGGAGTTAATAACCCTTGATTAATCTCATATCCTCCATACCAGATAATGAGTATTAGGAAAAATGGATTTAAAAAATTTATTAAAGAACCAAAACCAGCATATATCTTTTCTTCTTTTAAAGAAGATGAAAGGAGATGACTACTTTCTTTTGAGAATCGGTCAATCATCTTATTTTCTTGAACAAATGACTGAATAATCTTTATGGAAGGGAAAAGTTCCTGAAAAAGGGCATTTATCTTGCCTGTTTTTACCCGGATATCATAGCTTATTTTTCTCATTTTTTCTCCAATTTTAACCGTAAGAAAGGCTATAATTACTATTCCAGATATCATAATTATTGATATTTTCCACGAAAGTATAAAAATAATAACCAATCCTCCTATTGAGAATAGTGTATCTTTCAAAAAATAGAGGAAATCTAAAATGACTCCATATTGGATTTGGTTGAGGTCGTTAAATGCTCGAGAGCAAATCTCTCCTGACTGTCTGTTTTTAAAGAAACTGAGTGGTAGATTAATTAAGTGAGAATAAAGGTTTTCCCTCAGATCTACCGTAATCCTTTCTCCAATATATCTTGCCAAATAATTTAGACAATATTGGAACAATTCCCTAAATAGTATTATGATTAGGCAAAGTAAACATAATTCTGAAATAACCCATATCCTTTTTCCTTTTTGCAATATACCATCAATAATTTCCTTTATTAATAAAGGAAACCATAAGTTCAAGATAGTTATAAAAATAAGGAATATAGAAACTATTACCATCTTAATTTTATATTCCTTCAGATAAATTAATATTATTGAGAATAATTTTGTTGTATTATTCAACTACCTTTATTCCTCCTTTAAACACTTTATTTATTAAGAATAAAACAAGCAAAGTAAATATTCTTATGACATCTCGAATATTCTCTGCCATAAAAATAGACGCTCCTATTGGAATACCATCTCTTCCCATTTTACTGAGTAACTTAGGCAAAAATTTATCATCAAAAAAATTCTCAACATCTTTAAACAATTTAAAGAATAATATTCTTTTAATCCTCCAAGGTTTTAAATCATCTAAAATTTTTAAAGGAATTGGAGCATCAAGTAATCTTTCGGCAAAATAAAAAGTAAAATACATAGAATTTTTTATTCGATACTCATAAGATTTCTTAACTACATATTCCCAGTTTATCGTATAATAGGTAACAATATTTGTTATATCGCCTATAAGTTTCAATTCAAAGTTATGGTTAATAGATAGATGAGGACAGAGACTCAATAACATATCTTCGGGTGAAAGTATAAGTGTATTAACTTCCCCTAATTGAGAAAATTGGGCATTTTCCCATATATCTTTCATTTCTATTTTTTGAAATAAAACACCTTCAAATACTGTAGTATGAATCTCTAAAGGTATTTTTACCTGTGGATGGATATACATAGGATGTAGCAGAATCTTTCTTTTTCTTTCTCTAAAAAGGACCCATAGTAGCCACTCTGCAATTTTTGAGACATTAATTTCTTCTTTATAATAAAGGACATAACCTAACTCATCTAACATTTTCTCACATTTGAACATATCCTCTTTGCGAACTAAAAGATCAATATCTCCAACTCCTCTTAGATATATAAGATTAGAATAGACTTTCTCTAAAGAATACCCTTTAAAAAGAATAACTTTTAGATTATTTTTATAGAATTTTTCTAAAATTCTATTTAGTTCCTTCTCATACCTTAAAGATTCAATAATGTACCTTTTATATAAATTCTCCAATTTCATTATAACTTCACATGATAATATCTCTTTTAGATTAATTCTCTTTAAATTGTAATATAGTAAAGCCTGAATATTATGAACCTTGGCCTTTTCTAATATATATCTCCAATTTAATTTTTCTTTTAAAAGTTCTATAACTTTATCAGATATATCCTTGTTGATTGTTACTCTTGTACAGTAGAGTAAAACTAAATTTTCTTTTAAAAATTTCTTTACTTTCACTGGTCAAATTTTCCAATTTTGATACTACAAAATTTCCCTCTTATTTTTCAGGAGTGTAGGATAAGGTAATTTTTTACTGCTGATTTTACTATACATGTTATAAATACCAAAGATAATTACCCAGGGGATTATAGTAATTATTTCGCCTATTTTACCTATAATCAGTGGGAAGTAGGATATTAAACATACCCTTTTTAATAAAGATATACATATCGCTACTGCAAATGAATATTTTGCTGTTAAATAAGAAAATATTTTTACTCTCTTATTCTCTAAATCTATTTTTAGTCCATTTTTTTTTATTATTTCTCTTACCTTACCTATTACTTTTTCTTCTTCGACTAATTCATCAATAAAAAAAACAAAATCTCCTTTCGTTAAGAAACTTTTTCCCTTTATCTCTTGTTGTATTCTAATAACTCTATGGCCAATAAACATCTCTTCTTCACCATAATGAACTACAATAATATCTCCTACTTTAATTTCCTCGGTAGGAATTTTCTTAATCAAGATCTTATCTGAATAATTAATCCATGGAAACATACTCCACCCTTTTACTCCCGAATATAAAATTGCTCCTTTTTCTAAGCACTCTTTAGCTAATTCCAATTCAGTTTTTGTATATTTTTTGTTTTGTTGGACAAAATTCATTCTTCTCCTCTCCAGTAAGATTATAGTAAAGTACTATCTCCCACCTTTCTAAAAAGTCGCAGTTTACTTTGATGAGTAAACTGCGACTTTTTTTGTTAGACTACTTCGCTGCTACGACTTAGAGTTGACCTTACATCCATTCTTGCACCGACACGGCTTAGTTTTAATAGTCTTATTGCACCACAAAGCAGTCTCCTCAAATATTTTTTCTGAAATAATTTGAGGCGTTTCATATTGCCGTTTCATTTCTTATCACCTCCTTTCTCATTTCAGCTATCTCCTTGTCGTAAGGAGAACAGGCTAATAATCCATATCCTTCCAAAAATGTAGCTCCCATACATTTCCCACACAGATTAGCAATATCACAATTGTAACATTCTTCATCAATAGCACGCAAGTTTCTTATTTCAAAAAGTTTTTCTGATGTCCACCAGATATTATGAAATGTATCCTTTCTTAGATCTCCTACTTCTACCGGCATCCCTATACAAGGGAAAACTTTTCCAATTGGAGAAATTGCACATTGAATCGTTCCTGTTCCACAAAATTCTCGATATGGTCTTTCTTTAATACTTTCCTTTTCTTCTCTTGGTATACACGCTTTTTCTTCTATCCATATACCAGTTCCCCTTTCTTTCTCATACACATTTTTAAGAAAAACAAATAATTCTGACCTATTAAGTCTATACTTTGCGGGTTCAGAATCCCCATCATTTTTATAAGTGATATATACATCTGGCCTGGTTAATATTCCTAATTTTTCCCCCATTTCTTTTATTAATTTATATTCTTTAAAATTCTGCTTCATATATATAGTTTTTAAGATAACCTTTATTCCACTATCTTTCAATAATCTAATAGCATTCATAGTTTTTTCAAACGAACCATTTGTTCTTGTAATTTTATCATGAGTTAACGCTGTAGCCCCATAGAGACTAATTTCTACTGAAGAAACATGCAGTTCTTTTATCTTTCTTACTATTTCTGAATCTATTAAGGTTCCATTAGTATATAGAATAACATCAAACATATTTTCTCTCGCATAACTTATTATGGTAAATAAATCTTTTCTTAAAAAAAATTCACCGCCGGTAAATGTAATGGTAAACACTTTTTCTCCCGCCAGTTGGTCTATAATATTTTTAATCTCTTCTGTAGAAAGTTCCTCTTCTGGAGATTGAGAATATTTTACTACATAACAATGGATACATTTCAAATTACACCAACAAGTAAGTTCAATTGCTGCTGTAAGTGGAAAGCCCTTTTCCATATATTTTTTTGCTAATTCATCTTCAAGACCCATTTGAAATCACCTCACTTTATCCAAGAAGATTCAAATCATCTCTAAAACTATTAGTTTCTTATTGCATAATTCTTTTACAAAGTCACAAACTTCTTTTTTAGCCACATCCTCTTCAACATTATACTCATTACAAATGATGTAAATAATCTCTTTGATAGTCATTTTCCCATCTGCAAGTTCCCATATTCTAGTTCCTACTTCATTTAAGGAATGTAGAATTCCTTCTTCTGGAGACAAAATCGTGGCATTATTGTCAATTATCCTAAATGCTGTATTCATACTTCTAACTACATAACTATTGATCATTTTTTATACACCTCCAAAAAGATTTATTAGGTAAGAAATGTAGTTCATAACAGGGAATTTTTTCTACCAAATTACAGCATAAAGTAAACAATTTGTTACTTATCTCACTTCTATGAGAAAAAAATATGATATTTGGCATAATTTCTACTACAGCCTTATATGGAGATAATTTTTTTAGATATACATCTTTATCTTTTTTTAATAGGAAAATTTTCTTAATCTCCGAAGAAATGTTAACATTATTCCCTTCCTCCCATAACATCCCCCAAAATGGAACTCCAAATATTTTATATCTTCTATTAATGTTGCGAATAAGAGTTATTTCATCGGTCAACAAAATTGTATCATCTTTTAATAAGTTAGCTATTGTTGACTTTCCTGCTTCAGAGGGGCCACAAAATACAAATCCTTCCTTGGAATCAATTACACTTGATGCATGTAACAAGATTCCTTCATAATATTTTGGGAATAACCAACCAGCACACATCCGTAAGAAATTTTCTACTCCCTCTATCTCTATTTCCTGAAGTTTTAATTCTCCTTCATTTCTTCTAAAATCTATTATTCCTGAAAAATCCCACCTAAAAACGAAAATTTTGTCTTTTTTAGAGATAATTTTCAATTCCCGAAGTTCCTTCAATTTAATGTTCTTTTTAACTTGTACATCTATTATAAAATTAGGTTCTTTCATTGATAAAAAAGTATTATATTTTCTTTTAATTAAATCCATCAACTCATAATTATCACCTCTAAAAACAAAACATATTTCTCCAATTTCTATAGTTACCTTATTATAACCACAAATTTCATTTTGAAGTTTATAACTCTTCACTTCTTGCATTTATGACCTTCCTTTCTCCTTAACTATATTTTCATCTCATAGATTCGGTATCTTTTATATAACTTACCTCCCATTTTCTCTGCTGCTCTTTGGGTTAATATATTATCCTCCAGGATCCATGAAAACTCACATTGCTGATAACCTTTTTTTAAGGCTATTTTTAACGATTCTAAGTAGAGCAACGCCTCAAATCCTCTTCTTCTATATTCGGGTTTAACTCCCATAGCTATCACACGCAAACTCTTAATCTTTCGGAGTCGCCATAATAATTTTATTGTATCCCACCAGTGTTTATTCAAATTTCTTAACGCCTCGTTATAATTAGGCAAAGTCATAACAAATCCTGCAAAATTGCCTTTCACTTCTAAAATAAGTAGTAACTCTGGAACAAGTAAAGATTTTAATCGTTTTGCCATATACATAATCTCTTCATCTGTCATTGGGACGAAACCCCAGTTGTCACGCCAACTGGTATTATAAATCTCTTTAATTATATTTATCTCTTGCGCAAAATTTTTCAAGTTTATCGGTCTAACCCGAGCTCTTTGTTTTTCCACTCTCTTAGATATTTTCTCCATATTTCCAATCTGTGCTGGTGTAATTTCAAAAAGATAGGCATATAAATCTTTACACTTTTCTAACCCATATTTTTCTATGTAGTCAATATAATACCGAGGATTATATGGCATCATTAAAAATGGTGGGGAATCAAAACCTTCAACTAAAAAACCACATTCATCATTCATAGATGGATTTACCGGTCCTCGGATTATCTCAATATCTTTTTCTCTTAACCAATCACAAACTTCATCCAGCAACCTTTTAGCAAAAGCATAATCCCTTGAACACTCAAAAAAACCGAAGAAGCCACATTTTTCATTATGAAAACTGATATGATTATAATCAATAATTCCAGCAATCCGTCCTACTATTTTCTCTTTTTTTCTTAGTAAAAAGAGCATTCTTTCGGCATGATTCCACAAAGGATTCTTATTTCCAAGGATAAATTTGTACTCCTTAATTTGAGGAGGAATCCAGTTCATATCACCTTTATAGACTCTCCAAGGAAACCTTACAAAATCAGTTAGGGATCTATCTTCCTTTACTACTTCAATATTCATATCAACTTGTATTTTTTTATCCTGGGATTAAATTTAATTTCTTTCCTACAGATTCGAATATTTCAAGAGCCTTATCTAACTGTTCATCTGTATGAGTAGCCATATAAGTAGTTCGAATACGCGATTGCTCTTTGGGTACTGCTGGAGTAATAACTGGATTAGTAAAAATACCATTATCAAAGAGCAATTTCCACATTTGAAAAACTTGAAAATTATCACCAATAATAATAGGAATGATTGGAGTTTCACTCTTTCCGATATTAAATCCTAAAGTTTTAAGTTCTCTTCGCATCTTGTTCACATTCTCCCAAAGTCTCTGTCGTCTTTCTGGCTCCTTCTCGATAATTTCTATTGCTGTACTAATTGAAGCTGCCAAAGATGGAGGTAAACTTGCACTAAACATTAAACTTCTAGCATGATGTTTCAAATAATGAATTACTTCTTCATCTCCAGCAATAAATCCTCCTATTGAAGCCAATGATTTGCTACAAGTACCCATAACTAAATCAACTTCATCTTCTAGCCTAAAATGTTCTAAAGTCCCTCTGCCATCCCTTCCTAAGATACCTGTACCATGGGCATCATCAATCATAATGCGGCCATTATACTTTTTAACCAGGTGAACCAATTCAGGAAGTTTAACAATATCTCCTTCCATACTAAAAACTCCTTCACTCACTGTTAATGGCAAACCAAAATTGACCCACTTTTGGCAATGGAAATTGACCCACCCATGTAAAAAAATCAGATCAAAAATGAACAAATTTGGCAATGAGAATTGACCCACCCCCGGATATAAAGATTG
>JBFLYA010000077.1 GCA_040757115.1 bacterium
TGGGATAGTGGAATGGGATTGCCGTAATTCTGCTGGTGAGAAGGTTGCCTCTGGAATCTATATTTATTTCATCCGTGACGATATAAGTTCAAAGACAGGTAAACTGGGAGTGATGCGATAAACTAATTAGTGGATTAAAGAGCACGAAGAAAACACGTAACCGTTCAGGTGGTAACTTACCGCAGAGACGCAGAGGAACAGAGAAGACATAGAAATAGAGTAACTCTTCAGCCACTGATTGACACGGATTAGCACGGATAAATAGCAGAGGACAGAGGGCAGAAGGAGGAAAAAACCTTCAGCCTAATTACGGACACGGAAAACGGACACGATTTACGAATTTTCAGTGTTTCATCTGTGTCCATCTGTGGCTGAGGGGGTGTTTTTCTTTACTGCCAAGATTACCCTTTTAATCTGTGCATAATCTTTAACTGTCTTTATCTCGCTAAATTTTTCAGTTTGTCTGATTTTATCACTTATTATCTCCGCCTGGTCATATCCAACCTCTAATCCTAAACAGCCACCCTCTTTTAAATAATTTAAAGAATCGTTGATTATCTTATCATAAAAGTTTATGCCATCTTTTCCGCCGTCTAAAGCAATTTCTGGTTCAAATCGGACATCCATCGGAAGAGATTTCAGTTCTGAAGTTGAAACATAAGGTGGATTAGAAATGATAAAATCTACCTTCTGGTCTAAATTAAACTTTTTCAAAGAGTTGAGCAAGTCTCCTTTTAAAAAGGTAATTTTATCTTTGACCTTTAATCTATGGGCATTCGTTCGGGCTATTTTTAATGCTGATGAAGAAATATCCAGGGCGTAAACCACTGCGTTCAATGACAGTGCCAGGCTAATGGCTATTACCCCACTGCCTGTGCCAATATCCACAATGAGTGGAGGAGATTTAAGTTTTTTTCCAATATTTATTATCTCTTCAACTAAAATTTCTGTTTCTGGTCTTGGGATTAAAACATTTTCATTGACCATAAATTCCCAGTTCATAAATTCTTTTTTGCAAAGGATATAGGCAATGGGTTTATAAGATGCCCTTCGCTTAAGTAATTTCCAATAACGCTCTAATTTATTTTTAGTTAAGGGAATTTTATCATTCAAATAAAGGTTAATTCGCTCATCGCCGATTAAATTACTCAACAAGATTTCAGCATCAGTTTTTGCGGTAGGGATATTATTATCTTCGAGATATTTAGTTGCTTGAAGTAATAATTCTCTCATTTGCACCGTCATAATTTTTCTTTCATAATTTCAATAATTTAAGCAATCCACCCCATTTTTTATCCATTTTAAAATACCAGTTACTTATTTTTAGTTTTCAGCTCTTTTGAAGCAGAGATTAATGCAAAGACAAGTTCGTCTAAATCGCCATCCATAATAGTTTCAAGTCTGTGCAGACTTAAGCCAATGCGGTGGTCTGTAACGCGGTTTTGTGGGTAATTATAAGTTCTTATCTTTTCGCTTCTATCACCAGAGCCAACCTGAGATTTTCGTTCTTGAGATTGTTCTTTTCTTGCTTTTTCCTCTGCCTGGGCTAATAATTCAGCCCTCAAGACACGCATTGCTTTTGCCTTATTTTTATGTTGTGAGCGTTCATCCTGGCAGGTAACGACAAAACCTGTTGGTAGGTGTGTAATTCTAACTGCAGAATCTGTAACATTGACATGTTGTCCGCCAGGCCCACTTGACCTGAAGGTATCAATTCTCAAATCTTCTGGTGAAATTTCTATATCTACTTCTTCAGGCTCTTTCAGGACGGCGACGGTCACGGCTGAGGTATGAATTCTGCCACTGGCTTCTGTTACCGGAACCCGTTGGACTCGATGGGTGCCACTTTCAAATTTAAGTTTTTTGTATGCCTCATCGCCTTCCACACCAAAGATGATTTCTTTAAATCCCCCGATACCAGTAGGATGAGAATTGAATATCTCTAATTTCCAGCCCTGTGAAATAATATATTTACTATACATTCTAAATAAATCAGCTACAAATAACCCGGATTCCTCTCCACCTGTGCCGGCACGGATTTCCATAATTATATTTCTATCTTCTTCTTCCTCATCTTTAGGGGCTAATAAATCTGTTAGTTTTTTTGCGATGGATTCTTTTTTTACTTGCAGGTTATTCAATTCTTCTTCTGCTATCTCTTTTAATTCTGGCTCAAGTGCCTCATTTAACATTACTGATAGTTTTGCTATTTCTTCTTCTACTGTTTTATATTCTCGAAATTTAAGCACAAAAGGTTCTATTTTCGCCCTTTTTTTCATAATTTCTTGATATAAAGAGAGGTTGGTTACATTTTCTTCTATCTGAGAGGTTAATTTTTCATATTCGGTTTCTAACTCTTTTAACTTTTCAAACATAATTCATCCTTTTATTAAATCTCATCATTCAAGACGATTTACACGAATGAGTTGACCAGAAATTTGGTGTTGTGAATTAATGGCTTTGTGGATTCGACGAGCCTGACCTACAAAATCAATATCAAAACTACACGCAATTATGCCTGCATGATTTGGTTGTCCATTGTGCAAACGAATAAAATGTTTACGGTTTAGGGTTAAGAGAATTCGGTTTTCATCTCTGGCAAAAGTCAATACATCTTTATCTGGTATGGATTGTCCTGCTTTACCCGTTTCATAAATAGTGATAACATCGTGCCCTAATTGTCGGAGTTCTTCAACAACAGGCAAAGGGAAGTTCTCATTAGCATACAATCGTGCCATTTTCCTCTAAGCCTCCTCGTTCTCACGAATTTGTTGTTCGATTTCATCCCGATGAGAGCGAAAATATGCCCAGGCATTAGCTAAATCTTCGGCTCGTAAAGTTGGATAACACCTTAATAAATCTGATTCGGTTGCACCCAATCGCTTTGCTTGAACCAATACCCATACTGGAATTCGAGTGCGAACGATACATGCCTCTCCACCACAAACATTTGGAGTGCTTTCAATATCAGGAAAGGCATCACCAATATCACACACCACCCATTGAAGCACCTGAGCCTTTTCTGCCCGTGTCATAGTGGATAACAATTTCTCTGCTTCCTGCAATGTAGTCATTTTTTATTATCACCTTTCCTTTGTTTTATATCGTCTAATACTTCCTCTCTCTTTGGTGGTTTTCCACAAGACATTTTATTTTCTGGACATGGACCTCGCCAGCATCCCGGGCCAGCATCTGAAAATAACACAGGAGCCACTTTTAATACTTCACTCAACATCTTATAAGCCATCCTGCGAATTTCCCATTGGGCGCGGTTACAACACCGTAACCTAAAGAAATGAAGTAATTCTCTGGCATTCATCGTTACAATTATCTTTGTCTCGCAAGCCTCCGGGAAGACATATCGAGCATCTTCAACTGGAATTCCTGATTTTAACAGTTGTTTATAGGCATTTTTTGCCGTTTCCATCACTTCTATGAATAGCCTTTCTATGTCTTTGTTTTTCTGAATAGTATGTGGGGTTATATATTTTAACTCGTTATACTTGACATACCGCTGAGATTGTTGTGAATAGGAGGCAATTCGGTGTCTAACCAATTGATGGGTAGTTACTCGTGAAATTCCTTCTATGCCAAAGGTAAAGCTTATATGTTCAAAAGGTGAGTGATGTCCCATTACCATCAATTTATTGATAAAATCACTCACCTCTTTTTTCTTCATTTCCTTCCATAAATCATCAATAGTCGATTCGGAATAACATAATTTAGCCGCCATAGCGACTAAAATTTCAGGATTGGGTGTATATTTAAGCAATTCTACCTTCACTTATTTTTCCTCTTTTTCTTCTATTTTATATTTTTTGCGGAATCTTTCTACCCGACCTGCAGTATCTACTAATTTCTGTTTACCCGTAAAGAAAGGGTGGCAGTTAGAGCAAATCTCAATCCGTAAATTAGGCACGGTTGAGCGAATCGGGAAAGCCGCTCCACAAGCACATCTAATAGTCGTTTCGACATAATTAGGATGGATGTCTTTTTTCAATTTTCTTCACCTCCAGGAATATTTTCTAAACTTTGGCAAATTTGCAAACTTCTTTGAAAAACTTAACGTTGATAGTTGATAGTAGATAGTTTATAGTTGATAGTTGAAGGACTATACACTATACACTATAAACTATAAACGAGTTTTGCATTTTTAGTTTTAAATTTTAAGTTTTTTCCTGCCATCTCTTATTTTTTGCCAAAGTTGAATATTTTATAAAAATTATACCACATCATTCTTCTTTTAGCAAGGGAAATGTTTTACAATAATTCTTTCACAGCTTCCAACACCTCATTACTTGAAATAAGTCGCATACAGTCAAAGGTTTTTATTGGACATTTAGAACTACCTTTCGTGGAACAGGGTCTACAGGGTAAGTCTTTAGAAATGACTCGGTTAGCCCCTCGATACGGATAATAGCCAAATTCTTTAACCGTAGGCCCAAATATTGCTACGACTGGTGTTTTCACGGCGACACTGATGTGCATTATCCCGGTATCATTAGTGATAAGCACTTTGCATCTTTTAAGTAAAGCGGCTGTCTCCATAAGAGAAAGTCTGCCGGCGGCAACAATAGGTTTATTAAATAATGCCAATTTTATCTCCTGACTTAATTCTACCTCATCCTTACCACCAAAGATGACTATTTTTGATTTCTTGTTCTGGATAAGCCAATTAGCTAATTCAATATATCGTTCTTTGGGCCATTTTTTGGTTGCCCAATATGCACCTGGCGCTATACCAATTAAAATATCTTCTTTGCTTATTCCCTCACTCCTGAGTAATTCTAATATAACTGCTTCTTTTGAAGGAGTTATATAAAATTCTAATCCCTGTCCTTCATCTTCAACACCAAACCTCTCAATAGATTTTAAATAAAGATTAGCCATATAAGGTGTGTTTGAATAGCGATTTATTTTAAACTTAACTAATAAGAAGCGAAGAAAGGAATGTTTATTGTAAGATACCTTTTGTTTTGCACCACTTGTCAGGCAAATCACGAGACTGCGTAGTTTCTTGTGAATATCAACGATTAAATCATATTGTTTTTCCTTTATCTTTTTACATAATCTCAAAAGTCCTCTTATCCCTGTTTTACGGTCAAACAAAATAACCTGGTTTATATTAGGATTGGCAGAAACCAATTCCTCAAATTCTGCACAGATAACCATATCAATTTCTGCATCAGGGAATCTTTTCCTGATGAGTCTAATTAAAGGAGAACTTAAGAGAATATCACCTATGGAACTAAGGCGAATGATTAATATTTTTCTATAATTTTCCACTTTCTGTTCTCTACTTTTTTATCTTAGCACCATTATAGGCATCATAGATGCTGTAAATTCCAAGAATAGCAACCGCAGTAATACTCAAGGCTAAAAGTATAAGCCAGAGAATTAACTGGACTATCTGGTGTGGATTTAGCCAGAAGATGTAGACAAGATAAATCGTCGTAATTACGACACAAATCATCAACAAAACTGAGCTTGCCATAATGTTAATCCCTTTTCTAATCTGCCCGTTATACACCTGTCCAAGTCCATTAAAGCAAAAAGAAAGAACAGCCGCTACCCCGGGGTCCCGAACACTTCTCTTTAAAGACTCCTCTTCTATAATCTCTTGTTTTTTTTCCTCTGATAAAATCATTTTTTTATCCCTCCTTCATTTTGGTAATTGGTAACTGGTGAATGGTAATTAGTTACCAGTTACCATTTAACCGCTTACTTACTTTATAGTTTCGTGAAGCCCTATATATTATATGCTACATAGCATAAAGATTCTCCTGAAAATAGGAAGTAGAGAGTAGAAAGTAGAAAGTAAAGAAAACATCACTCCTCACGCCTATCTCCTTACTTCCTACCTTCTATCTCCTATCACTATTTTCATCTTCCTTTGTGAGCCGTAGGTTCATGTCCGGTTCTCCTGAAAATAGTTTTTTCACGCAAAGGACGCAAAGGTAAATTTTTCCTTTATTCCCCTTTGCGTTCTTTGCGTGCTTGGCGTGAAACTTCCTTTCTTCAAAGAACACAAAGGTTACAAAGTTCTTTCGTTTACCCTGAAGACCTGGTGCGAGAGGCGGGAGTTGAACCCGCAAGGGGAATCCCCACTGGATCCTAAGTCCAGCGCGTCTGCCAGTTTCCGCCACTCTCGCTTTTACTATATTTTAATAATACCATACCAGGCGATTTTTGTCAATCCTCTTTTTGAATGGACAGCAATTCTAATTATAAATTTACTTGCAATATTTAAAACTATACTGTATAATGAAGTAGAAATGGAGATTATCGTTGTTGGCGCAAATCATAAAACTATGCCCATCGAATTGCGTGAAAAACTCGCTATCCCGCAAACAAAACTTATAGAAGCATTAAAATCACTCAATCAATCTATCAAAGAAAGGGTGATTTTATCTACCTGCAATCGGATAGAAGTATATGCGGCTACGACTTATGTAAAAGAGGCAAAGATAAAGATAATAAATTTCTTACATCAATACTATCAGGCGAATTTGGAAAATTATCTCTATGTTCATCAAGACAAAGAAGCAATAAGGCATTTATTCGATGTCGCCGCAAGTTTAGATTCGATGATTATTGGTGAGCCGCAAATTTTAGGACAGGTTAAGGAATCTTATGAACAGGCGTTTAAAATTAATGTTACCGATACTTATCTGGATAATTTATTCCAGAAGGCAATATTAGTTGGAAAACAGGTAAGAAATCAGACCGCGATTGGTAAAGGAGCTGTTTCGGTAAGTTTTGCCGCCATAGAATTAGCTAAAAAGATATTTGGTAAATTAGACGGTAAGCGGGTCTTAATTATTGGTGCAGGCAAAATAAGTGAAGATACTGCAAAGCACCTATTTGCAAATAAAGTCAGCACAATTTTAGCCACTAATCGTACCTACGAAAAGGCAAAAGAAATTGCGGATAAATTCTCAGGTCAGGCAATTAAATTTGATGACCTTATTCAAACTTTACCTGAGATGGATATTGTCATTAGTTCAACATCCGCCCCACATCTCATTATCAAAAAAGAGGATATAAAAAACCTTATGTCCTTACGCAAACATAAACCCATATTCTTTATCGATATTGCTGTGCCACGGGATATTGACCCGGGAATCGGCTCTTTTGATGGAATATACCTTTATAATATTGATGATTTACAGACAGTCGTCCAATCTAACATTAAATCAAGACAAAAAGAGATAAAAAAATGTCAAATGATTATTGAAAAAGAAACCGAGAAATTCTGTCATTGGCTTAATTTTAGACAACTTTCTCCGATTATTTCATCATTACAACAAAAAATGGAATCTATTCGAGAGGAGGAATTAAATAAGACTTTTCTCAAGGAAAAAAATCTTACCCAAAAGGAAAAAGAAAGACTAAAATTAATTACCGCTAAACTTACTGAAAGATTCTTAAAAGAACCAATTATTGCCTTGAAGAAATATGCCTCATCCGATGACCCAACTTATGGAAAGATATTAACCGATTTATTTAATCTCAATAACGACGGACGCTAAACAGATACAAATCGTGGAGTTCTCCATAATCAAATTACTGCAACAACGAAAAAATCATTGACAATATCTAAAGTGATATGGTATAGTGATAATCATACAAATCTTATGAGAATGGAGGGATATAATGTGTGGAATTGTAGGTTATGTTGGTCCGAAAGATGCAACGCCAATACTAATTGATGGTTTAAAAAGATTAGAATATCGAGGTTATGATTCAGCGGGGGTTGCGGTTATGAGCAATTCCCATATTGAGTTAAGACGCAGTGTGGGAAAGATATTAAACTTAGAGGAGATTATCCGTAATGAACCTCTTTCTGGCAATTTAGGACTTGCCCATACCCGCTGGGCAACTCATGGCAGACCTTCAGAAGAAAATGCCCACCCACATCGCGATTGCAAAGAGCAACTAATTGTAGTTCATAACGGAATTATTGAAAATTACACCCACTTAAAAGAGAAATTAATTCTCAATGGCCATCAGTTCAGGTCACAAACCGATACTGAGGTAATTGCCCATTTGATTGAAGAATATTTAAAAGATGACCTGAGTTCAGCAGTCAAAATAGCACTAAGTAAAGTAGAAGGTGCTTATGCCCTGGGGGTAATTAGTTGTAACCAACCTGACCGCATCGTTGCGGCAAGATTGGCCAGTCCATTGGTCATAGGTTTAGGAGATGGAGAGTTTTTTATCGCCTCGGATATACCGGCTATTTTACCATACACTCGGCAGGTTATATTTTTAGATGATGAAGAAATGGCTGTCCTGAGTCAAAATGGAGTAAAAATTACGACAATAAAAGGCAAACCAGTTAAAAAAACAATGACTTATGTAGATTGGGACCCCATTATGGCTGAAAAAGGTGGCTATCGACATTTTATGTTAAAAGAAATCTATGAACAACCCCGAGCGATTGAAGATACCATTCGAGGTCGAATAATAGAAGACGAGGTTTATTTAGACGAGTTGAATTTAAGTCAAGAGGAAATATCGAATATTGATAAAATAGTTATTGTTGCCTGTGGCACAGCTTACTATGCCGGCGTAGTTAGTAAATTTATGTTAGAAGAATTAACCCAAATCCCAACCGAGGTGGATATAGGTTCTGAATTTAGATATAAAAACCCAATTTTATCTAAAAATACCTTGCTTATTGCTATCTCTCAATCAGGTGAGACCGCAGATACATTAGCCGCAGTTAAAGAAGGGAAAAATAAAGGGGCAAAAATTATCTCTGTTTGTAATGTTATTGGCTCCTCGCTTACCCGTGAGTCTAAAAATGGCGTTGTTTATACCCGTGCCGGAATAGAAATAGGTGTAGCTTCCACTAAGGCATTTACTTCACAATTAACTGCACTTTATTTATTAGCAGTTTATCTTGGTCGTCAACGCAAAGTTATTGATTTAAGAAAAACTAAAGAATTACTGGACCAACTTCGACTTATACCAATGGAAGTAGAAAATATCTTAAATGAGGCAGGAAAGATTGAAGACATAAGCCACAAATTTCATACTTATGAAAATTTTCTTTATTTAGGTCGAGGAATTAATTACCCAATTGCCTTAGAAGGGGCACTGAAATTAAAAGAAATATCCTATATCCATGCCGAAGGTTATCCGGCAGGTGAGATGAAACATGGTCCAATCGCCTTAATTGATGAAAATATGCCAGTGGTGACTATTGCGACACAAGGACAGCTTTATGAGAAAATTATGAGTAATATTGAAGAGGCAAAGGCAAGAGGAGGAATTATTATTGCCGTAGCCACGGCTGGTGATAATAAAATAACCAAAAAGGTAGCCCATACCATTCATATCCCAAAAACTACACCTCTTCTTAGTCCTATCTTAGCCGTTATTCCATTACAATTATTAGCCTATCACATCGCTCATCATCGTGGTTGTGATGTTGACCAGCCAAGAAATCTGGCTAAAAGCGTCACTGTCGAGTAGAACAGGATGATGACTAAAATTAGAGAAAAAATATCAGCGATAATCTACGGTAAAATCTTGCAGGAGGTAATATGTTAGCCAAAAGAATTATTCCCTGCCTTGATGTAGATAAAGGTCGGGTAGTTAAAGGTGTAAATTTTGTTAATATCCGTGATGCTGGCGACCCGGTGGAAGCGGCAGCGTTGTATGACCAGGAAGGGGCAGATGAATTAGTTTTTTTAGATATTACTGCCTCTTATGAAGATAGAAATATTATGATTGATGTTGTTCAAAGGACAGCAGAAGTCGCCTTTATGCCACTTACCGTCGGTGGTGGAATAAGGACTCTTGATGATATTGAGGCTCTATTGAGGGCAGGTGCGGATAGGGTATCGATGAATACAGCCGCGGTGAATAGACCCGCCTTTGTCAAAGAAGCCGCCGAGCGTTTTGGTAGTCAGTGTATCATTGTCGCTATTGATGCTAAAAAACATCGCACCGAATCAGGATTTAAAACCGAAGGTATGGGCGACCTTATTGTTGGCTATCAGGCTCAAGAATGCTGGAAGGTATATATTAATGGTGGACGAACCCAGACAAATATTGACGCCCTGCAATGGGCAAAAAAAGTAGAAGAATTGGGCGCCGGCGAAATTTTATTGACCAGTATGGATAAAGATGGCACTAAAAATGGCTATGACCTTGAGTTGACAAAGGCTATCTCAGATTTAGTTAATATCCCAATCATTGCCTCAGGCGGGGCTGGTAAATTAGAGCATTTCTTTGAAGTATTAACCTTAGGTGGAGCAGATGCCGCCTTAGCCGCTTCCCTCTTTCACTACCGTGAGTTACCTATCCCTCAGGTTAAACAATACCTCAATTCTAAAGGAGTCGTGGTAAGAATTTAACTAATGGTTCAAATAACTGACCCATTACTGTTTTTGTTCTGTCTTAGATGAAAATGAATAATTGAGAAAAAAAGTGGTAGAATATTAAGGGAAAAAATATAAGTCCTTACCTGACTATCTTATACTGGTTTAGCTCCGCATTCCATTTTTACACTTTACCCACAAATTTTACATACACCCGACCTAAAAAAACACTCTTAAATTACTTGACAAATTATCTGTTTTATGTTATAATTAAAATATGAAAATTAATGATGGAGAGGTCCAAAAAATGTTTATTCCAACTAATCAAGGAAATATTCAGGCAATCCAGGAGATAAAATCTATCTGTAGAGGATTGCCTTATTTTTATTAGGTGAACAGGTAGTTAGTTAAATCTGTTCCTGATAAAGGTCTGCTCCTGACAGGCTCAGGAGTTCAAGAATGGTAAGTGGCTAAATAGTTACCAGTTACCAAAAAAACGAGGGGGGAAATAAAAAAATGCGACCTGTATGGTTAGAATAAACCACGAAGGGCAGGGAGAAAAACTGTTCGTAGGTAAAGGATTAACAGCGAAATTTCCATCAAGAGACAGGCTCCGTGGATGAAATTGAAAAATTTATTTTATAATTGTGTCCTTAGTGGTTTTTAAAGAGATGTGTAAAGTTAGTCTAATCATACAGGTCGAAGTTTTTTGTAGCCGTTCAGGTGTAAATAAGGGAAAAGGGGAAATAGAGGAAAAATGGAAAAGGAAGAAAGAGAAATACTAATCAATAAAATCATAGGTTATTGTATAGATGTACATAAAGAGTTAGGTCCGGGATTTATTGAAACTGTTTATCACAAAAGCTTAGAGAGCAAATTTAAAGATGAAAAACTAAACTTTGAATCTCAGAAGGAGATACCAATATATTATCATAATAGATTTGTTGGAATACATAAGTTAGATTTCTTAATAGAGAATGAGATTATTTTGGAAATTAAGACAGTTGAAGAAATTCATAACAAGTATTATGCACAGGTAAGATCCTATCTGAAAGCAGTAGATAAAAAGATGGGTTTGTTGATCAACTTTGCTGATTTTAAACTGGATATACGGAGAGTGGAAATAAATAAATAATTTTCCCTTTTCCCCAACTTTTCCATTTTCCCTTCATTACACCCTGAACGCTTACCTGTTATCCAGGATTTACATTTATGTTTTATCGGATGGCAAGACGATAGAGACGCAAAGGGTGCTATGAGAAAAAACAGGAGGTAGAAAATAAATGTTAGATGGTGTAGCAAATGTTTTAAATAGAATACAACAAATAAGCAAAAAATTTACAGAAATCGCTGGAGTCAGTGGTGATGGTAGTCCTTCTTTTCAACAAACATTAGATGAGGCGATTGAAGAGACAAAAAGTGCCCCTTTTTCTGAATTGATTGATACTTATAGTGAAAAATATGGAATAGACCCTAAATTAATCAATTCTATTATCAAGGCAGAATCAAATTTTAATCCTAACGCCGTCTCTAAAGCCGGGGCATCAGGATTGATGCAGTTAATGCCTGAAACTGCTAAGGCATTAGGGATAACTAATATCTTTGCCCCGGATGAAAATATCGAAGGGGGAATCAAATATTTTAAAACGCTATTGGATGAATTTAATCAGAATCTACCTTTAGCCTTAGCCGCTTATAACGCAGGACCTGAAATAGTTAAAAAAACTAATAATATCCCCCAAATTGATGAGACTAAAAATTATGTGGAAAAGGTATTAAATTTTTATAAGGAGACTAAATAAGATGTTAAAAAACCAAACAGGAAAAGGGAATTTACCAATGGTATTCTTACTTTTATGTATATTGATTGGGCTATTAGCTGGGAGTGTCTATCTTTTTGATGTCTTAGGAATATTTGATAAAGAGAAAATACTCGCTAAAGTTCCTGGAATAGGTATGTTTTTTACACCACCTAAAATTACTTATGAGGATGTCCAAAAAGAGGAATTACGGAAATTAAAAGAGTCAATTGACCTTAAACTACTTGAGTTAGAAGAGAAGGAGGAAAAATTAGCCCAAAAAGATAAAAAGTTGAAAAGCCGTGCAGAAGAACTTCTTTTGGCAGAGGAAGAATTACACCGTAAAAAACAAGCAATGGAAGAAAAACAAAGAATGTATGATGACCAGGAGGCAAAATGGGAGAAATTAGTTACCTATTATGAAGGAATGAAACCAGATGCCGCCGCAAAGATTCTCGCTGAAATGGATGACCAGATAGTCGTAGAGATATTCAAAAGAATGAAAAAATCTCAGGTAGCTATTGTCATGATGAAAATGGACCCAAAACGAGCCAGTGAAATATCCAGGAAAATGAGTAGATAAATTGGTAACTGGTAATAGGTGAGCGGTAATTGTTTAACCAATCACTAACGAAAAGGGTGAAAAAGTGAAAGTATTATTTTCAAAAGCAGGTTTGCAATTTAATAAGTTTCTTGATATTCAAAATGAAGAGAATTTAATTATAAATAAAGGCTCTTTTCTATCTCATCTTGTTCAATCGGCGATGAAAGAAGATAGAAGAATCTCTCTAAACAACCTGTCTTCTTTTAAAACTCCTGCATTACCAGATTTATTTAAAAATATGCCCGGCGATGTGCCATCATCTAAAATCTATATTACTTCAATGGAAAAACTCCCTCAGAAAGTAGTTGAGAAATTTCTTGGATTAAAAAAAGATGTTCCGCAACTTATAATTACTGAAGTAATTGACCATCCTAATCCTTTATTTGGACATCCAAAACCAGTATTTGCTACCCCGGATGTTAATTTAAGAACAATTGAAAAAAATCCGCTGATAAAAGAAAGAGAGATTAAAGATAAAAGTAGCGAGGTAAAAGAGAAAAGTGTTAGTGCTGAGTTAAGAGGTAGCGACCGATTACCGATTACCGACCAGGAATTACCCATTACCGCTAATCCGAAAGTAGTAATAACTAAGCCGGATGTCCATGGAGTCCCGAGTCCCGAGCCCCGAGCCCCGAGCCCCAATCCAAAAGTAATAATAACTAAGCCGGATGTCAATGAGCGAGTGATAAAGGGAGGCGAGGTTAAGGTTGAGGTTAAAGGTAGTGAGATAAAGGGTCAGGAAGTTATTGCCAAATCAGGAGTTAGTGACCAATTACCAATTACCAATTACCAATTACCGATAACCGACCAGGAATTACCTGTTACCGCTAATCCGAAAGTAGTAATAACTAAGCCGGATGTCAATGAACGAGTGATAAAGGGAGGCGAGGTCAAGGTTGAGGTTAAAGGTAGTGAGATAAAGGGTCAGGAAGCTACTGCCAACCAGGGATTACCAATTACCAGTTACCAATTACCAATTACCAATTGTGAGATAAAAGGTCAGGAAGTTACTGTCAAATCAGGAGTTAGTGACCAATTACCAATTACCAATTACCAATTACCGATAACCGACCAGGAATTGCCTGTTACCGCCAATCCGAAAGTAGTAATAACTAAACCTGATGTTAATGGGATCCCGAGTCCCGAGTCCCGAGCCCCGAGCCCCGAGTCCCGAGTCCCGAGCCCCAATCCGAAAGTAGTAATAACTAAGCCGGATGTCAATGAACGAGTGATAAAGGGAGGCGAGGTCAAGGTTGAGGTTAAAGGTAGTGAGATAAAGGGTCAGGAAGTTACTGCCAAATCAGGAGTTAGTGACCAATTACCAATTACCAATTACCAATTACCGATAACCGACCAGGAATTACCCATTACCGCTAATCCGAAAGTAGTAATAACTAAGCCGGATGTCAATGGAATCCCGAGTCCCGAGTCCCGAGTCCCGAGCCCCGAGTCCCGAGCCCCGAGCCCCAATCCAAAAGTAATAATAACTAAGCCGGATATAAATGAGCGAGTGATAAAGGGAGGCGAGGTTAAGGTTGAGGTTAAAGGTAGTGAGATAAAAGGTCAGGAAGTTACTGCCAAATCAGGAGTTAGTGACCAATTACCAATTACCAATTACCAATTACCAATTACCGACCAGGAATTACCCATTACCGCTAATCCGAAAGTAGTAATAACTAAGCCGGATATCAATGAGCGAGTGATAAAGGGAGGCGAGGTTAAGGTTGAGGTTAAAGGTAGTGAGATAAAAGGTCAGGAAGTTACTACCAAATCAGGAGTTAGTGACCAATTACCAATTACCAATTACCAATTACCGATAACCGACCAGGAATTACCTGTTACCGCTAATCCGAAAGTAGTAATAACTAAGCCGGATGTCAATGGAGTCCCGAACCCCGAGTCCCGAGCCCCGAGCCCCGAGCCTCGAGTCCCGAGTCCCGAGCCAAAAGTAATAATAACTAAGCCGGATATCAATGAGCGAGTGATAAAGGGAGGCGAGGTTAAGGTTGAGGTTAAAGGTAGTGAGATAAAGGGTCAGGAAGTTATTGCCAAATCAGGAGTTAGTGACCAATTACCAATTACCAATTACCAATTACCGATGACCGACCAGGAATTACCCATTACCGCTAATCCGAAAGTAGTAATAACTAAGCCGGATGTCAATGGAATCCCGAGTCCCGAGTCCCGAGTCCCGAGCCCCGAGTCCCGAGCCCCGAGCCCCAATCCAAAAGTACTAATAACTAAGCCGGATATAAATGAGCGAGTGATAAAGGGAGGCGAGGTTAAGGTTGAGGTTAAAGGTAGTGAGATAAAGGGGCAGGAAGTTACTGCCAAATCAGGAGTTAGTGACCAATTACCAATTACCAATTACCAATTACCGATAACCGACCAGGAATTGTCTGTTACCGCCAATCCAAAAGTAGTAATAACTAAGCCGGATATAAATGAGCGAGTGATAAAGGGAGGCGAGGTTAAGGTTGAGGTTAAAGGTAGTGAGATAAAAGGTCAGGAAGTTATTGCTAAATCAGGAGTTAGTGACCAATTACCAATTACCAATTACCAATTACCGATAACCGACCAGGAATTACCTGTTACTGCTAATCCGAAAGTAGTAATAACTAATCTGGATGTCAATGGAATCCCGAGTCCCGAGTCCCGAGTCCCGAGTCCCGAGTCCCGAGTCCCGACCCCCGAGTCCCGAGTCCCGAGTCCCGAGCCAAAAGTAATAATAACTAAGCCGGATGTCAATGAGCGAGTGATAAAGGGAGGCGAGGTTAAGGTTGAGGTTAAAGGTAGTGAGATAAAAGGTCAGGAAGTTATTGCTAAATCAGGAGTTAGTGACCAATTACCAATTACCAATTACCAATTACCGATAACCGACCAGCAGTTACCCGTTACTGCCACTCCAAAAGCAGTAATAACTAAGCCGGATGTCCATGGAGTTCCGAGTCCCGAGCCCCGAGTCCCGAGTCCCGAGTCCCGAGTCCCGACCTCCGAGTCCCGAGTCCCGAGTCCCGAGCCAAAAGTAATAATAACTAAGCCGGATATAAATGAGCGAGTGATAAAGGGAGGCGAGGTTAAGGTTGAGGTTAAAGGTAGTGAGATAAAAGGTCAGGAAGTTATTGCTAAATCAGGAGTTAGTGACCAATTACCAATTACCAATTACCAATTACCGATAACCGACCAGGAATTACCTGTTACTGCTAATCCGAAAGTAGTAATAACTAATCTGGATGTCAATGGAATCCCGAGTCCCGAGTCCCGAGTCCCGAGTCCCGAGTCCCGAGCCCCGAGCCCCAATCCGAAAGTAATAATAACTAAGCCGGATGTCAATGAGCGAGTGATAAAGGGAGGCGAGGTTAAGGTTGAGGTTAAAGGTAGTGAGATAAAGGGGCAGGAAGTTACTGCTAAATCAGGAGTTAGTGACCAATTACCAATTACCAATTACCAATTACCGATTACAATAGAATCTGTAAAAGTAGAAATTCCAGAAAATGTAAAATTAGATAAAAAAGAGAACTTTAGTGTATCAACAGAGATATCGATAAGGGAAGAGAAGATAGAGATGATGCCAAAGATGGAACAACCAAAACATAATATATCACCAGAGGTTAAGGTCAAAGAGCCTGAATTAAGAGACGGCACGACGATAAAAGATGAGAAGATAGAGATGGAAATAAAGCAAGAACAACCAAAACATAATATGCCAGCAGAGGTTAAGGTCAAAGAGCCTGAATTAAGAGACGGCACGACGATAAAAGAAGAGAAGATAGAGATGGAAACAAAGCAAGAACAACCAAAACATAATATGCCAGCAGAGGTTAAGGTCAAAGAGCCTGAATTAAGAGACGGCACGACGATAAAAGAAGAGAAGATAGAAATGGAAACAAAGCAAGAACAACCAAAACATAATATGCCAGCAGAGGTTAAGGTCAAAGAGCCTGAATTAAGAGACGGCACGACGATAAAAGAAGAGAAGATAGAGATGGAAACAAAGCAAGAACAAC
>JBFLYA010000078.1:0-9949 GCA_040757115.1 bacterium
TTATGGAAATTTGTTGTTTTCCACAATCAATTTCTACCTATTTCTATAAATTTCAATCTATTTCTATTATCTTATCTCCATATCACTCTTATCTCCTTATCCCCTTTCTTACACTTTTGATATATACCCTGAACGGTTACGTAGTATCTCAATGGGTAATTATGCTTACAAAGTTTAGTGGCAATTCTCCCCCCGCCGCTGAACTCTGCGTTAGACTAAAAGAGATTAAACCACGAAGGGCAGGGAGAACACGAAGTGAAATTTGATGAAATATCTAATAAAGTTAGCAAATATTAAAGTTGGCTTGTTAATAAATTCAATGTAGAAAGGTTGAAAGAAGGCATAAAAAGATTTGTCTTGTCCAATCTTCGTGACCTTCGTGCTCTTCGTGGTAAAAAACAGTCTAACAAAACAATGAACCTGACAGAGCAAGTTATTTTATCGTTAGGCATCCCAGAGGAGGAAGTGAAATCTTTGAAACAGGTTTATAAAGGTATAGATGAAGATGATGTTATCCGTCTTGAGAGACAGATAGGACTTCCTATGGGAACAAAAATCCTTGTTATGGTAAAAACATTTTGCATGGATGAACAAAAGAAATAAAGGATACATAGATGAAACTACTTGAGCGAGGGTTTTATCTTGGGAAAAAATTATATTCAAAAGGAGAGGATCTATATGACAGATAAACTGATAGATACGAACATTCTTGTATATGCTTACGATACCTCTGAAGGAATAAAACATGAGAAGTCAAAAAACCTTTTGAAACAGATATGGAAAGCAGGTGGAGGAATTGTCTGTGTGCAAAATCTGATAGAATTTTTTATTGTTATCACCCCAATTGTCTTATTGTCTTTATCGTTTATCCCTTTTGCTTCTGCTGATGGGTTCATTCATATTTACTATGAAGACAAGTGGAATTTATTCAATGAAGACCAGCAACTCTGTGCAATTAACTATAAAGACGGATTCCAAAATATGATTTTAATAGTAGACCCAGGTCAAGAACTAACCGGAGAAAAAGCAGTTTGGATATTTCCTATTCCAGTAAAACCAAATAGAATTGCTATCAATATTGTGAAAGATTTCCCTCAATTTTTGGGTTATGATGTTCAAGATAAAGCTGATGAATCAATCTCTAATGTTTTTATGGCTATGCGAGCAACCCAAATTTATACCTTTCCAGTCTTATCTCTCACTATGCTTAAAATGGAAGGAGGAAGAAAGGGACTGGAAGATATGTTGGAGGAAGTTACCATTTATAACCATATTGAAAAAATGGGACTTACTACAGAATTGGTTTCTGCTGTTGATGGGTCTTCATTGACAAATTATGTAACTTCAAAAGGTTTAAACTTACCAGAATCTTCAAGGTCTATTTTAGATGAATATATAGGTCGAGAATATTCTTTTGTCATATCCTGGATTTCTAATATTGAAAAATTCAAACAGGAGCAAGGATCAGTAAAACAAGGCTATGGTGAAAAGTGGGAAATGGGGACAAGTAATTCAATTGGGGTTTTTATTACATTCCCAACTGATAAAATATACTATCCTCTAAAACCAACATCTGTTTATGGAAGTAAAAGAGTTGCAGCAGTCATTTATGTTTTAGATTATGTCGAGCCTGAATTATACGATGGAGTTAAAACAAATGCCGAACTAAATTATTTCTTTGAAAACCAATTAAGTGCTCCAGAAGGATTAAGAGATTTTTTTGCTGAATATGAAAAGAAGCCTTACACTTACTATGCAGGAGAGGCTCAAGAACAAGGTTTCACGGTAAAAGATGTAAAATATACAAGAATCAAAATAAATCCACCTTCAAAATATTTAACTCAAGATTTATGGATGAAAGTATCTGCCCCATTTAAAATAAAAGCAGCTGATTTTGCAAGCAGATATGGATTATTATACGGTTTAATATTTTTTATATTATGTTCTTGCTTAGCAAGTTTATTATCGGGTATGATTATTTTTAGAAACAAAACAATCTCAAAATTAAAATTTACATTGTTTGGTCTATGGAATTTCCTGACATTAATTGGTTTTTCAATCGCCGCTTATATTACTAAAATTGACATTAAATCTACCCAATCACAAGAAATTCAAAAAAGTGATATTTCATTTGGAAAGATTATTACACGAAGCTTACTTATTGCACTTGTGATTACTGTTCTGTTTTTATTCCTCCTGTTTTTATTCCTATATACAAGTTCATTGAGATACTGGGATTTTGAAATGACTACTTCTGTGCTAATTATGTATGCTATTACAAGTGCATTCATCGCTATTTTTGAATGGGGTTATTACAAAAACAGGGAAATAATGAAGTTCATAATTTTGTTTACAGCACTATTTATTGTTCTAACAATAATTTCTCAAGAATTTTTGAATTTGATAATCATTTTCTAAAAAACACAATCAGAGTCAGACCTCGAAAGCAGAATTAACTTGACGATAGAAGAAAAACGGCGACCATTAAAAGTCTAACCGATCAATGAAGCGGATTCGCTTTGCTCACCGCTTATTTCTGTCTTAGACGTGAGAATATGAGGAGGCAAAAACAATGTTGGAAGTACACAAAAGAATAGTTCTCGATGAAAATCAACGCCCATTTGCTATTCAGATACCTATTGAGGAATTCGAACGATTGGAAGATGTCATCGAGAATTATGGGCTGTCAAAGATGATGGGCGAAGTAAAGGATGACGAAAAAATGTCCGTAGAGGAAGCAAGAGAATATTATGGGTGGTTGAAGACAAATGTGGAATGTTGAGTACACAAAGCGTTTTCTTAAAGAGCTATCCGAATTGCCAAAAGAAGTCCGATCTCGGGCAGAAAAGATAGTCTTTGAGGAACTGCTGATTGGTAACCCCTTTTCGCTTGGATATATTGAGGGTATCCAGATAAGTATAAGATTCGGGTTGGTGATTACAGAATCGGTATCACAATAGATAAGCAAAGCGATTTGATAATTTGTCAACGGATAGCCCATCGCAAAGATATATACAGGATGTTCCCATGAAAAGATAATTAGGGATAGGGGAGTAAGGTCAGACCTTGAATGTAGAAAGTAGTTCCTTTTACATTCAACATTCACGGTCTGACCCTGACCCCAAACCTTGCTCTGTTTTTTCTCTGCGTCTCTGCAGTAAAGGATTACCTAAACGGTTACAAAACATCGTTGTCATATTATACCACAATTTCAATCTATGTCAATTAAAATTTTATACATACACTAAAATTTGTTCATCGTCAAACAAAATGTAGTTTTTTTGTCAACACTCACTCGAGGTCTAACCCAAAATAGTAGAAGATATTTTTAAAAAATTCTCGATCAGCCACTTGACAAAAAAGGAAAAATAAAGTATAATTATCAGTATATTAGAAGACTCTCGGATATCAAGTTTGAAGGGGATTTTTATAAGATAAGGACTATTAAAATGAAGAAATTTGCATCTCTATTGTTAGTATTATTAATATCAATACTTATTTTGCCAACAAAAGAGTGTTTTAGTGAAGAAGAGAGAGGATGTGGGATAAGAAGGTATATAAGTGAAGTTAAAATAGTCTCTGAATGGCAAATTGATGTCACGGTAATGGTTAAGTTTAGTGAGGATTGTAGTCAATCTGGGAATTATATAAAGGTATGGATAGAACATGCCGGATGGTATTATGAGGATATAATCTATGATGTTCCAGTAGGAGAGTGGATAGTTCATACTTTCCATTTCTTTACCTATGAACAATTGGCTAATGGAACCTCTCTTCGAATAGTATTAGAGGCTTATTCTCCTCCTATTACCTTTAAAAATGATGAAGTAAGAGGCAAGGTATATATGGATACCGAAAATCCTATCCTGGGTATCCCCTATGATAGAAATGCCTTGATATTTGAGCCAATAAATATTACAAATGGTAATATGATTATGACTTCTAAAGATATGTTTTTACCTGGCAAGAATCTTCATATTAAATTTGATAGAACATATAATAGCAGAAGTAATGAGATTGGACCATTTGGATATGGCTGGACTCATAGTTATAATATGTATCTTTTATTCAAATCTCAAAATCCAATGGCTGGAGCACTAAAGTTCTATGTAACATATCACTCTCAACCCCCACCACAAATTCCAAAATTTAGTGAAAAGAATTCAAAGGATAATGATAATTTTGTGGTAGTTGTAGATGAAACTGGTAGGTGGATTGTATTCACTAAACAAAATGATACTTATCTCCCACCTCCTGGAATCCATTCTACTTTAACAAAGAACATAGATAATACATATACTTTACGAGAAAAGGATACTACTGAATATAATTTTGATTCAAATGGCAACTTAACTTCTATAATAGATAGAAATGACAATCAGATAAGTCTTACCTACACCGATAATAAACTTACTCGAATAACCAGTTCATCAGGACGGTTTATTGAACTGGAATATTATCCTGAAGAATACATTAAGTTAATTAGAGATAATATGGGAAGAGAGGTATCTTATATTTATGAAGGAGATGACCTGGTCAAAGTTATTGACCAGGAAAATAACGAGACTAAATATACTTATTTAAATCATAACCTCACTCAGAGAACAGATGCAAACTCAAATTCTATATATTTTACCTACCATTATGATAATGATATGGTAACTGAGGCAAAAGGTGCTGGAAATAATTACAAGCTGAGTTTATCTTATGACCCGGTATACAACAAAATTGTAGTTACAGACTCAAAAGGATATAATACGGAATATTATTATAATGAGAGTAATGTAATAACTAAGATTGTTGACGGAGTAGGTAATATTCAAGAATTTGGCTGGGATACGGATTTAAATAAGATATGGGTTAAAGATGCAAATGGGAATATTACAAAGATGGGTTATGATTCAATGGGTAATATAACCAGCATAACTCCTCCAGCACCATTTGATACTCAAATTACTAATTTTACATATCACCCAACATATAATTTTATCACTTCTATTGACGACCCTATACATCCTGCTACTACATTTACATATAATGATAATACAGGTGATTTACTTTTTGTCACAGACCCATTAGAAAACCAGACCGAATATCAATATAATGGATATGGACAGTGCATATTGATGATAGATGCTAAACACAATAAAACAAAATATGAATATGAGAATAGATGGGGAGACCTTACTGAGGTAATAGAAGGATATGAAGTATTAAATTATGTGACTCAATTTAGTTATGATGATGTTGGTAATAGAATAAGTATGACAGATGCAAATGGAAATATCACTGAGTATATTTATGACAACTGTAATAGACTCACGGATATAATCTATCCAGGAGATAATGGCACTACGGATTATGAATATGATGGAGTTGGTAATAGAATAAGTATAACAGACGCAAATGGTGTACTAACTACCTATGAATATGATGTTGTTAATCGACCTGGAACTGTTACTATTGACCCATTCGGATTAGCTATTAGAACTGCTTATCAATACGATACTGAGGGAAATAGAATTAGTCTAACTGACTCCAACGGCAATGTTACTCATTATGAATATGACCCATTAAACAGATTAATAAAGGTAATCTCGGAAGACCCGGATGGTCCAGGACCTAAGGAGTCAGGTATTACTATATTTGAATATGACCCGGTGGGTAATAGAACTAAGATGATAGATGGAGAAGGAAATATTACCAGATATGAGTATGATGTATTAAATAGACCTGGGACAGTCACACAGGTTTTAGATGGTAGAGACTTAAAGACTGGCTATGAATATGATGAGGTAGGTAACTTAAGATTTATTACAGATGCCAATGGACATACATCAGAATATCAATATGATGCCTTAAATCGCCTACGATTTAGTATTGACCCATTACTCAATACCACTGAATACCAATATGATGAGGCAGGTAATTTAGATTATAAGATAAGTGCTAATGGGACTATGATTAACTATGTTTATGATGAGGTAAATAGACTAACATCAATAATATATCCAGATACTAAACAGGTAAATTATGAATATGACCCGGTAGGGAACTTAACTAAGATGCAAGATTTTTATTTTAATACCTGGTATGAATATGATGAATTAAATAGATTAAGTACTGAGACTCATTTTGCAGATTTTCTTAAGGTAAGGTATGGTTATGATAATGTAGGAAATAGAATAAGCCTTAGTGACCCGTATGGAAGGACACTGAGATACAAATATGATCCAGCCAATCGATTAACTAATTTAGTCTTACAGGATAACAAAGGTACAATTTCATATACCTACAATCCAGTAGGAACTATAAAAGAGGTAGATTATCCTAATTTAGTAAGAGTTTCTTATACCTATGATAATTTAAACAGATTAACCCAACTGGTAAACAGAAACCAGGCAGGAACTATATCTTTCTTTAGTTATGATTATGATAAAGTAGGAAATAGAAATTATATGTTCACAAATAGTGGGACAACAAGTTATACTTATGATAACCTATACAGGTTGACACATGTGAAATATCCTGAGCAAAGTTTTACTGATTATACCTATGATGATGTAGGTAATCGTGATACGATGACTACTTTAGAAGGGGTAACAAACTATACTTATGATGAGGCAAATAGACTTATTCAAGCAGGGAGTATTACCTACGGTTATGATAATAATGGTAATATAATTGAAAAGGTAACACCGCAAGGGACTATTAGTTATACCTACGATTATGAAAATAGGCTAATAATAGTAAGTAAGGGTTCACAGCCACAGGTTAATTACTATTATGATGGATATGGTAGGAGGTTAGCCAGACAAGTCGGTAATGAGGTAACAATCTATCTCTGGGATGGGCAGAATGAGTTAATGGAGTATGATTATTTTACTGCCAGTCCATTAGCAGAATATATTTATGCAGATGGTCAGCTTGTATCAAAGGATTTAGTCATGGGAGGATTATTCACTGCTTTCTTCCATCACGATGGATTAGGGAGTATAAGGGATATCACAGATAGGGAAGGAAATGTTCTAACTTCGTATGACTACGATGCATTTGGAGAGGTAAAACAGGGATACATTGGTAAATATAACTATAACTCCTTCACGGGGAAACAATATGACCCAGAGAGTAAGTTATATTACTTCGGCGCCAGATACTATGACCCGAAAATAGGGAGGTTTATAACAAAAGACCCAATATTAGAGCCGATAGTGTTACAGAGTTTATCCTTGCCTTTTGAAATACTGTTATCAAAACCTTCTCCTGTTATTTTCCTGATTCCTCATATGAAAGAAACTCCTCAGGAGTTTCATCCATATATGTATTGCTACAATAATCCTGTAAACTGGGTAGACCTATGGGGATTATGTTCTGAAGAAGATTGGGGATTATATGGAGGAATAAATTTAAAAGACTGGGGAGCAAAAATAGGAATTATAGGAATTTCTGGAGGAGCGAAAGATACAAAAGCTTATGTAAGTGGGCAACTTTTAGTTTTAGGAATAGAAGCAGGATATAATTGGTGGAATATGCAGTTTTATTATGAACCTTCCATGGGTATTGAATTTCAGGCTGGTCCTTTTTATGGAGGTTGGGATCTTGTAAAATTTACCGAGACACTCTGGAGTCCAGGAATAATAGGGAAATTTCCAGAAATAATAGAGAATTTTCAGAAGAAGAAGAAAAATTAATATCAAACAAATTTTAAAAAATACATTTGGTAAAAATAATGGAAAATCCAAATATTTTAGTAAACCATAATAAATATTGTTATACAAGTTTTTGGAAACGCAGTATTTCTCTTACAATTGATTTTTTGATTCTTGATTTAGTCGGATTTTTATGGATGTTTTTCTTTTCTTTAGGAATGTTAGTATTTTTCCGAATAATACTAAAAGTAGATGATATTAGAAAGATTAATCTTTTATGGGAAATAATTAGTCAAGTGTGGGTAATAATATCTTTTATATTATTAAGTAGTTACTTTATTTTTATGCATGGAAGATATGGAGCTACATTGGGTAAAATGATTGTAAGGATAAAGGTTGTTAAGCAAGATTATACACCTATAAATTATAAAATTGCTATGATAAGATATTTCGCTTTTCTCTTATCATGTGCCACATGTGGGATTGGTTTTCTTTTAGCTGCCTTTGATTCTAAGAAACAGAGTTTACACGATAAAATTGCTAAGACTTATGTGGTGTATAGATGTTCAATACAGGATAATGAGAAATAAGGGGGGAATCGGGGGTCGCTCGGAATCGGATAGTGGGATTGGGGTCAGACCTCGAAAAGAGAATTTAAACTGTCTAAATTCTCTTTTCGAGGTCTGACCCTACCTACATACTTCATCTCCTGATTTTATAGTCCCAGAGATGATAGATATTCCCCAAGACCTCCATCCCTATATGTACTGCTACAATAACCCAATTAATTGGATAGACCCGTTTGGACTATGCCCGGAAGAGCCTGGACTTGAATCTACATGGGATGAGTTAATGCTTATCCCAGGGTTAGGACTTGTTGGGAAAGTAGGGAAAGGAGCAAAATTTCTAGAGAAAGCAGAGGCTCTGATTTCCGGATATTTAAAACGCTCAAAATCATATCATTCTGAATATGCAAAGAAAACTTATCAGGAAATCATAGAACTAGCTAAAAAAGGTGATAAAAAAGCTCAACAAATGAAAAAGTTAATTCAGGAAAGAAAACGATTATTGAAGAAGAGGAAAAAATGAGAAATTTCAAATATCTGAAAGAAAAAATGGAAGCAATCGAGATTTTAGAGAAACAAGAAGACTTTAGGAAATCTTTAAAAGAGGTTCAACATCTCTTAACAGAATTTCCTTATCTTACTCCTTTATTAGTCCTAAAAGGGGAGTTGATTCAACTTTTGGATGAAGAGGATAGTAACCAATGGAAACTTGAAGATGCAAAAGAGGCATTAGAACAAGCAGTGGCAATTGATGAAAAATCTATGGATGCTTTACTTGAATTAGCTTTTTATTCTTACGCAGTAGAGGACAACAATGAAATAGCTCTTCATCTTTTTGAGAAGAGTATAAATATGAGTAGAAAATTTTTAGAGGAAGCATATGGGGGTAAATGTAAGTGTTTATTTGAAACTAATCGAAAAGAAGAAGCTTTAAAATGTCTTAAAGAATCTCTTATAATATTTCCTGAATCAGAGAAATTAAAAGAAACAGAAGAAGATTTCAAGGATTAGGGATTAGGGTCAGATTAGGAATTAAGGTCAGACCTTGAATGTAGAAAGTAGGGATTAAGTTTTTCCACTTAATTGCTCTTTGACAATCTAATATTATGATAGTTTTGGCAGAAGGTTAGCCAGGCAGGGTGGAAGTGAGATAAAAGTATATCTCTGGGATGGGCAGAAAGAGTTTATGGAGTATGATTTTTGGAGTGCCAAGCCATTAGGAGAATATATTTATGCAAATGACCAGCTTGTATCAAAGGATTTAGTCATGGGAGGATTATTCACTGCTTTCTTCCATCACGATGGATTAGGGAGTATAAGGGATATCACAGATAGGGGAGGAAATGTTCTAACTTCTTATGACTACGATGCATTTGGAGAGGTAAAGCAAGGCTACATTGGTAAATATAACTATAACTCCTTCACAGGCAAACAATATGACCCAGAAAGTAAGTTATTTTACTTTGGCGCAAGATGGTATGATCCCCAAGTGGGGAGATTTGTGAGTAAGGATCTAGCGAATATAGCTACAGTACAACTTCCCTATGAACATCGGCCAATAGGAAATATTGGGTCACTTCAAGGTTACATATATGATCCTACACTACACTACAACATCTTTATGTATATGTAAGCAATAATCCGATTAATTGGATTGATCTTTATGGATTACAACCACATGCAGGATTTATAGCAGCCTTACTTAAGATGTCAAATAAGAGTAGAATAGGGTCA